>DAOVJZ010000133.1 GCA_030632035.1 Granulosicoccaceae bacterium
CGAATTTGCTCGCGCATTCGAGTCGTTTGAGCACGATGCTGACGCATTGTTCCCAGGCTGGAGAGACAAACTGGGCGTTCACAAATAAGTTGAACGTTGAGCTGAAAAAAAAGCCCCTGAAGTCAGGGGCTTTTTTTTCTAATCTTTAGATACTTGATTAATTTAGTCGGATATCAATATTTTAGTAACACCGCCTTAACTCAAAACCAATTTACTGGGAGTTGGTTTCGGAATAAGGCATACAACTGAACACTTACACAGGACACAACATCATGAGTGATCAAAACATCGAACAATACAAAATTACCGAAGAACCTTTTTACGCCGCACAGGAAAACGAAGTCGCTTTATATGAAGCCGCTTATAATTCTCACTTGCCCGTGATGATTAAAGGCCCCACCGGTTGCGGTAAATCTCGTTTTATTGAACACATGGCCTGGAAACTGGGCAAACCTTTAATCACGGTGGCCTGTAACGAAGATATGACCGCTTCTGATCTGGTGGGTCGTTATTTGCTCGATGCCAATGGTACTCGCTGGTTAGATGGCCCATTAACTACGGCAGCACGTATTGGCGCTATCTGTTATCTGGACGAAATCGTTGAAGCTCGTCAGGACACCACGGTAGTTATTCACCCATTGACCGACCACCGTCGTACTTTGCCTCTGGACAAAAAAGGTGAGTTAATCGAAGCGCATCCTGATTTCCAGCTGGTTATTTCTTACAATCCTGGCTACCAAAGTTTGATGAAGGATCTAAAACAATCCACCAAACAACGTTTCACTGGTCTGGATTTTGAATACCCCGACACCAAAGTTGAAGCGGCGATTGTGACTAAAGAAGCCGGCATTGATGCAGAAACCGCTACCAAGCTGGTTAAGATTGCGCATACAGCACGTAATCTGAAAGGTCACGGTCTGGATGAAGGTATTTCGACTCGTTTACTGGTTTACGCTGCAACGCTAATCAACAAAGGTATCGAATCAAAAGAGGCCTGCAAGATGGCGCTGGTGACACCGATTACCGATGACAAAGATATTCGCAGCACATTGGTTCATTCAATCGATACTATTTTTGCCTAAACTCCTTCTGCGTCTGTGGCGGTAAAAAACAATGACGACTGAATTAGAATACGCGGATTACCGCGACAAACTAAAATGTAGTTTCGAGCAAATTGAAGATTGCTTTGATGACTACATGAAGGATGCCTTACGCAACTTGAGCAATCAGGGCGTTGAGGACTATCTCTCCGGTGCTTCACTGGTTTGCATGATCGGTCGCGGCTGGGAGCCGGTTTCGATTTATCTAGAAGAAATGCCTCAGATGGCACAGCGCGTCGGTGAACCCATACTTGAAATTGTTTCCAAACATGTTTGGGATATGTCGCGTTCACCCAACGGTAAAGCCATCCCGCCATTTATGCAGTGTCTGCCTGAGGCTTCTCGTCGCCTCGGCACACTAGAGCAAATGCAGAATTTTTTCGACATTCTTTTTAAGATGCTCGATACCACAACCACTTCGGTTCACGGTCATCACAAAACACACTCCAGTCAGGGCTTTCTCGTACTACTAAACCAAATTCCTTATTTGTTGAGCCAGCTATCGCTTGAAGGTTTAAAGAACTGGATCGAATACGGTGTGCGTAATTACAACAACAACCCCGAGCGTCAGAAAGATTATTTCAGCCTGCAATCCGCCGACAGTAAAGCCATGTTGCAACGCGAACGCCACGGTACGCTGTACATGGATAACGAACGCAAGCTGGATATGTACATGCGCAGCATGTGGCAGGCAGAAGAATATTTCGTGCCTTATTCTTTAGGCTTCGACGAACTGCGCAAACCACAACCTTATTATGATGAACTCGGCATGCGCGTGCCCGATGTTTATGATGATCTTGATGGTGTCCGGGGCATCAATCGCTACCGCATTACGCTGGCACACATGGCCGCACATAAACGTTGGACCGAACGCCAGGTAGCGGATAACTTGTCACCATTTCAGCGCATTGCCGTTGAAGCGTTTGAAGACTCACGCGTTGAACAACTCATTCTTCGAGAATATCCGGGACTGAGAAAATATTTTCTCGCCCTGCACCCAACACCGATTGAAGGTGATTGTGACAATGAAAAAGAGTCCTGTGTACGCCATCGTTTAGCAATGGTTTCTCGTGCCATTCTCGACGAGAATCACGGTTACCAGAACCCCAACATTCTTGAGTTTGTTGGCAAGTTCTGGGACGCGCTGAAAGACAGCGAATCCAGCACCAAAGAAATGCTTGGTATTGCAATTTCTTTCACCGCAAGAACACGTTTGCAAAGTGACCAGTTACCCAAAGTTTACTTTGACAATACTGAAATTGATTACCGCGATGATAATCGCCACATGTGGGTATTCATCGAAGAAAATGATGAACCCGAAGACGATACCAGCCAACCGCAAAGTTCTGAGACGATTGAACCCGATGGTCTGCCGCCACGTCATTATCATGAGTGGGATTACAATACGAGCAGTTACAAACCTGACTGGGTAACTTTATACGAGTCTTTACATGCACCGGGCAACGCTTCTGATATCGATAAGATTTTAGAAAAACATGCCGCGCTGGCGAAGTATTTAAAACGCATTCTGGATTTATTAAAACCCCAGTATTATGTGCGCCAGCGTTATCAGGAAGAAGGCAGCGAACTCGATCTTGATGTTGCAATTCGCTCTTTGATTGACCTCAAGAGTGGCTCACAACCCGACCCACGCATCAACATGAGCCACCGACACGACGGTCGTGACTTTGCAGTTTTATTATTAATGGATTTATCCGCATCTCTGCACGACATTCCAGACGGCTGCACACAAAGCATTCTTGAACTCAGTCGCGAAGCCGTCACTTTACTTGGCTGGTCGATTGAACAACTGGGTGACAAATTTGCCATTGCCGGTTTCCATTCGGATACCCGACACAATGTTCGTTACCATCATCTAAAAGGTTTCAGCGAACATTGGGACGACAGTGTAAAAGCACGATTAGCCGCCATCGAAGCTGGCTTCTCCACACGTATGGGTGCAGCCGTTCGCCATGCCTCACATTATCTGGAAGGACAGAAAGCAGATAAAAAATTATTGCTTATTCTGACCGACGGTGAACCAGCAGATATTGATGTAACCGATGAAAAACTGTTAATCGAAGACACCCACAAGGCCGTTGACGAATTATCCAGCAAAGGCATCTACACCCATTGCATTAGTCTTGACAAGAAAGCCGATGAGTATATTCAGGATATCTTTGGCAAAAGTGGTTATACCGTTATTGATAATGTCGAAAAACTACCGGAAAAACTGCCTTTATTATTTGCAAATCTGACTGCATAACAGATAATATTTTTTAACTATTGGGATAATCATGGAACAAAAAACTGAATACAAACGCAATCCATCTCTGCAGATCATGTCACAGCTGATCTTCTGGAGCCGCTGGTTACAGGCACCGCTTTATCTTGGCCTGATTCTGGCACAGGGTGTTTATGTCTATCACTTCATGGTTGAGCTGTCTCATTTGGTACATGAAGCGACCAGTATTGGTGAAACAGAAATCATGCTCATTGTATTGGGACTGATTGACGTGGTTATGATTGCAAACCTGCTTATCATGGTGATCATCGGTGGTTATGAAACCTTTGTTTCACGATTGAACCTCAGGGAACATCCTGATCAACCAGAGTGGTTGTCGCACGTAAATGCCGCCACCATGAAGATAAAGCTATCCATGGCGCTAATCGGTATTTCTTCCATCCATCTGTTAAAGACATTCATCAATGCAGACAAAATGCAGGAAAGCACCATCATGTGGCAGGTGTTGATACACATCACCTTCCTGCTGTCAGCCATTGCGATTGCCTATACCGACAGGCTGATGACAAAAACCTTTCTGGATACTCACGGAAAAACTGCAAACACATAAAAATGCCAGACACCATTATTGATCTGATACGACATGGTGAGCCGGTTGGCGGCAGGCTTTATCGAGGTCATCAAATCGATCATGCTTTAAGTGAAAAAGGCTGGCAACAAATGTGGAATGCCGTCGATGATTGCTCTGATTGGCAGTATATCATCACCTCTCCAATGAAACGCTGTTCCGAATTTGCACAAGAACTGGCTGAAAGAAATTCTATTCCTGTTACCATTGAAAATAATCTCAAGGAAGTCGGCTTTGGTAGCTGGGAAGGTCGTAGTCGTGAACAGATCATGGCTGACAATCTGAAAGAATATGAAGACTTCTATCGTGACCCGGTTAATTGCCGCCCCAGTGGGGCCGAACCACTGGCCGACTTTATTAAAAGAGTCAGCTCATGCTGGGACAAAATTATAAATGAACATGCAGGCCAACATATTCTGCTTGTTGTCCATGCCGGTGTGATTCGCGCTATTATCGCTCATATCCTGCATGCTGAAGCCATCGGTATGTATCATATAAAGGTCGACAATGCCGGCGTCAGTCGTATCATCAATAATGCTCATGGCAGTGTTTTACAATTCCATAATCTTGGAAAAATATTAACTGGAGAACAAAATGGTACGTACTGAATCCACCATGCTGACACTTGGCACAAAAGCACCGGATTTTTCCTTACCCGAACCAGCTACCGGCAGTACTGTTTCACTTTCTGATTTTGAAGGTGCCAGGGCTTTACTGATTATCTTTATGTGTAATCATTGTCCCTATGTCATACACCTGAATAAACCACTTGCTGCCATGATCAAGGAATATGAAAACAAGGGACTCAAGGCCGTTGCAATCAATGCCAATGATGTTGCCAACTACCCGGATGATTCACCAGAGAAAATGATCGAGGAAGTAAAAAATCTGGGTTACAGCTTTCCTTATTTATACGATGAGACACAGGAAACAGCTAAAGCCTACAAGGCTGCCTGCACCCCGGACTTTTTTCTGTTCGATGCGAACCAGCAATTGGCCTACCGCGGGCAATTTGATGACAGCCGTCCCAAGAACAATAAAGCCCTGACCGGTACCGATATGCGCTCTGCCATTGAATCCGTGCTGGCAGGCCGCCCCATCCCTGAAAGTGAGCAAAAACCCAGCATGGGCTGTAATATCAAGTGGAAAGCAGGAAATGAACCGGACTATTTTGGATAAA
>DAOVJZ010000228.1 GCA_030632035.1 Granulosicoccaceae bacterium
ATAATGCCATTATGAACTACCGATACTGTAGAACGGCAAATATGAGGATGTGCATTAGCCTGGCTGGGCTCACCATGAGTAGCCCAGCGGGTATGGGCAATACCCAAATGACCATTTAAACTGTTATTGATTGCTTCGGTTAGTGCAGCAACTTTTCCAAGAGAACGAACGCGGTCAAGATTGCCATCACCGTCAAGAATAGCCACGCCTGCAGAATCATAACCACGATATTCAAGCCGACGTAATCCTTCAAGCAAAATTGGAACTACGTTCCGATCAGCTACTGCGCCTACAATGCCACACATAATCTTCCGCTCCTGACGGTTAATCTATTTTTTCTTTTCTGGCCGCTTCCAGCCTTCTTTGGTCACTTGTCTAGAACGAGTAAGCGTCAATTCATCGGAAGGAACATTACGGGTAATGGTTGAACCTGCACCTATCGTTGCACCATCACCCACCGTAACCGGTGCAATCAACTGACTACTGGAACCAATAAAAACATTATCGCCAATAACAGTTTTGTGTTTGTTCGCCCCATCATAATTACAGGTAATCGTACCTGCGCCTATATTGACCTGTGATCCCATAGTGGTATCACCGATGTAGCTCAAATGGCTGACCTTGCTTCCTTCTAATACGGTGGATTTTTTAATCTCAACAAAATTTCCTAACTTAACATGGTCAGCTAATTGTGTATCCGGTCGTATGCGCGCAAAAGGGCCAATTTCACATGCTGCACCAATCGTACTTTTCTCCAGAACACAGTTAGGGTGGATATTTGTTTCATTACCAATGGTAATGTTTTTCAGTATTACGTTAGGACCAACATTAACTCGATCACCTAACGATACACTCCCTTCTATGATTACATTGACATCTATAGTGACATCTTTCCCAAAGGTTAAATTGCCTCGCACATCAAATCGGTTTGGATCCCGGAGTGTTAAACCATTATCCATGTACTCATTAGCTAATCGTAATTGGTAAGCACGCTCAAGTTCAGCTAATTGAAGTTTATTATTCACGCCTTCAGTTTCCACCGTACTGACCGGGTGCGTCGTGTTAATACTGATTCCATCTTCAACAGCAAAACCAACAATATCGGTGAGGTAAAATTCACCTTGTGCATTGTTGTTTTCCAGACGGTTAATCCATCCTCGTAATTCATTGGAGCGTACTGCCAACATGCCAGTATTCACTTCATTAATGATCAGCTGTTCTTCAGAAGCATCTTTTTGCTCAACAATGCATTGCACTTTGCCTGCACTGTCTCGTACGATGCGGCCGTATCCCGTTGGGTTATCAACTACAGCAGTTAATAATGCCAAAGCATTTTCCCCTGCAGCGGCCACCAGCTTACCAAGTGTGTCTGTCGTAATGAGCGGCACATCACCATACAGCAATAAGGTTGTATGATTGTCTGGTACCTTTGGCATGGCCTGATCAACAGCATGGCCAGTACCCAGCTGTTCTGTTTGTTCTACCCAGCTGATTTTATGATCAGATAATGCGGACTGAACTTGCTCGCCACCGTGCCCATAAACCACCGTGATATCCAGAGCTTCAAGCGCCTGGGCTGCCCTGATGACATGCGACAGCATTGGAGCACCGCCTATTTCATGCAGCACCTTGGGCAAATCTGATTTCATTCTCGTACCCTGACCTGCAGCAAGCACGACAACGCTTAAAGGCATAACCATTTACGTCACTCTAATGATCTTTTGATTAAATTAAAATTTGTCTGTAATGCAATAATTGACCCAGTGTATACCGAACCAAACTTTTTAATCACTTATACGAACTATCGGCAAATTCTCGAAATCTTGTAGAAAAACAGAGGATTAGATGACTATTTATCCAAATCTGCCTGGCTAAAAAGGCAGGCAAAGAAAAAGGCGGTAAACCGCCTTTTTCGTCCTCCCCCCACCTGTGTTGGTTCCAACACAGGCTTGCTAATAACTATTTACTGACCAAGCTTTTTCTTCAGACGTTGTACTGCCTGAATTTGTGCCATTGCTTCAGCCAGCTCAGCTGTTGCAGCAGCATAATCCACGTCATCTTTTTGATCTTTAAGGGTTTTTTCTGCTCGCTCCTTGGCTTCGAGAGCTGCGGCCTCATCAATATCATGGGCACGGGTTGCAGTATCTGCCAGTATGGTCACAGCAGCAGGCTGAATTTCCAGCATTCCGCCTGATACATAGATAACCTGCTCTTCTTCTGAATCAGGTGTCTGGATGCGGACTTCGCCAGGCTTAATGCGGGTTAGCAACGGCGCGTGACGCGGGAAAATGCCCAGATCACCCATCACTCCCGGGGCAAATAACATTGTCGCTGGCCCGGAGAAAATTTCTTCCTCAGCGCTTACGACGTCTACATGCATGGTCATTGCCATAATTGTTTCCTCTTACCCTTTATTACAACCGTTTAAGAAAGGGTCTTGGCTTTTTCGACAACTTCATCGATACCGCCAACCATGTAAAAGGCTTGCTCAGGTAAAGCATCGTGTTCGCCATCAACAATAGCCTTAAAACCAGCGATGGTGTCTTTAAGCGATACGTACTTACCCGGAGAACCGGTAAACACTTCAGCCACAAAGAAAGGCTGTGACAGGAAGCGTTGTAATTTACGTGCGCGGTTAACAGACAACTTATCTTCTTCCGACAGTTCGTCCATACCCAGGATCGCGATGATATCTTTCAATTCTTTGTAACGTTGCAATGTGAACTGAACTTCACGGGCAACATTGTAATGCTCTTCACCGATAACCAACGGATCCAGCTGACGTGAAGTGGAATCCAACGGATCCACAGCAGGGTAGATACCCAGCTCAGCAATCTGACGCGACAACACCAAAGTAGCATCCAGGTGAGCAAAAGTCGTAGCAGGTGATGGATCGGTCAAATCATCCGCAGGCACGTAAACGGCCTGGAAAGATGTGATGGAACCGGTTTTGGTTGAAGTGATTCGCTCTTGAAGCGCACCCATTTCTTCAGCCAGTGTAGGCTGATAACCCACTGCAGAAGGCATACGACCCAACAGTGCAGATACCTCGGTACCGGCCAATGTGTAACGGTA
>DAOVJZ010000090.1 GCA_030632035.1 Granulosicoccaceae bacterium
AACACCTATGAGTACGCTACAGCCTGTTCCACAGAAACGACAGGGAGCCTTATCCCAGCGAATCAAGTCTTTTCGTTGCTCGGCATTGGCAACTTTTATTCCCGGGAGAGTAACTCCTGCGGCTGTTGCTGTTGCGGCAATTGCGTTGGTCTTAATAAAATCGCGCCTCTTCATAGTGTGGCCTCCTGTTCACTGGGGATGTTTTCTGAATGCTGATAAACCATGGAGGCATTGATTACACTTTCCATGGCAGATATTTTGTTTATAGAGTCCGATATTTCAAAGTGCTCATCATGCTCCACGGTAACAACGAGTTTTCCTTTGTCCGAGATACCGTGTACCTCTACGCCCGGCATTTGTTCCAGACGGGTTTGAACGGCATCAAGCTGTTCAGGTAGTGAATAAACTACAATACCTGCAATTTTCATATCGTTCCCTCCTGTTGGGATAACGGTATTATTGAAATTGAATTTTTGGGGCAGGGGCCATAGCAAGCCCCACATCCGGTACAATTAGATAGCTCGATTTCCGGTGCTGAGATACGACCGACAACCGGTTTTAACTGGATTGCGTCTTGTTCACATTCTTCCTGGCAAGTGACACAAACAATATTATTTCTGGCAAGACAATCATCGGAAACAACTGCTTTAAGTAGCCATGGTGTGGTATCAGCGAGTTGTTTTATTACTCCGGTTTGACAGGCTTCAGCGCACAGGCCGCAGAAAGTACATTCACCGGTTTCAAAATCAATAATCGGGTAGTTGGCTCGCCCTTTAAGAAGAATACTTTCGGGACAGGCATCAATACATTCAGCACAAGCAGTACAGGTCTCAGTGAAAATAAATTCATCCTGTGACCAAGGGGGGCGAATTACAGCCTTCTTACCTCGAAAATCGCCTCTTAAAAACTGCGCTCTGCTGATGCTAGCAGTCATTTCATTTATTCATCCTAATTAAATAAGAGTATGGTAATGCTACGATATACTAATGGACGTTTTGATTGACCTTGGTCAATTATGTGCTTTGATTTTAATCACATTAGTTGATGGTACTGATAAGTAAAGTGTATGAATACACACAAGCCATTACTTGACAAAAACAGTGAGATTTATTTTTTAGTTTGTTTAGTGCTTGATTCATATCATTATGGTCTTATTGGAAAATATGTAAACATGCGTGCTCGATTGGTTTGCAATAAAAGAGGATAGTCATTCGTGAAGCTACCGTTATTTTCACCTATTCCTGTTGCGTTAAAATATTTACCTGATGGATTTCATAGCAGGTTAATTGCCCGTGTTTTTAATCACCTGATGCGGGGACAGGATGTTGTTGATGATCTTTCTTATCTTAATGGCAAGACGATATGTCTAGCTGTTAGCGATACAGGCAATTCATTTTCATTCCTTGTTACAAATAATAAATTGCATGTTGCTCCAAATCAAAGGAAATGTGATGTGACTATCCGTGGAAACTCACATGATTTTATGGCATTGGCAACACGTAGCGAAGATCCAGACACATTATTTTTTGCGCGCCGCCTGTGTCTGGAAGGTGATACCGATGCCGGACTTTATCTTAAAAACACACTGGATGGTCTGGAGTATGATTTGGCTTCGCACTTGTGTGCTGTGTTAGGTGAGTCGATTGGTAAAAGGGTGTATGACTTAATGGTTCGTTATAAGGCAGATGAAATACTTAAATCAGCAATACTTAAATTTAAACCACTACCATAAATAGATTATTCTATAGTTTCCGTCCATTCCATACCGGGTTGGTTATGCCAATAACCATTACAAGGTTCCACAGATAGAAATTCAGCAATAATTTTTTCACCTTCATCAGGAGTTAGTTCATTATTGATTACCTGTCGGTAGGTTTCGATAATGGTTTCCATCCTGTGTGGTTGTGGAGACAGTCTTAATATATCAACACCCAAATCCTTGCATTCATTGACAGCACCGATCAAGTTACAGGTGCTGGCAGATTGCATCTGAATACCGTTTAAAGTAAGGAAAGGTTTTTCTTCCTGAGTATATATAGTCAGTCCTTGTGGAAAGTCACCACATATAAATTGGCAATCATCTTTTAGTTTGTCATTTGCGCGTGCGGTAAAGCAGCGTGCAGAAAAAGACAGGGGTAGACGGCCAAATGCAAAAATTTCTGTTTCCATTCCATCAGGTCTTGCTGACTGCAATTCAACCAGTACATCGCGAGAAAGCTCTACCGGCATGACCCAACGTGTTGCACCTGTTTTATTAAGCAATGACATGGTGTTGTTGTTGTAACAATTAATATGTGGGCCTGCGACAAATGACGAGCCGGTAAGTAACTGGACTGCAGCCATATCATTGGCTTCCACCATGAATTCATTATTGCTTACAATTTTTCTTAATGTGGATAGTTCTGATTCGGCTTCGAGTAATGCGAGCGTGGATAACACGACTTGCTTGCCACTGGCCGAGAGTTCCCGGGCAAGAGCAATCCAATCGGCCGTTTTCATCATCCGGCGTTTTGAACAAATAGTTTCACCAAGGTAAATAATATCGACAGAGGTATCTGCAATTCGTGTGTAATACTCAATGACCTGATCACGTGGCCATAGATAGAGAAGGGGACCTAAGGAAAGTTTCATATTTTTTATAGCCTATTGCCAATCACGTTCAAGTGCGCCCAGAGTATGGGTTTGGCCTTCTGCGATTTTATCAAGTTGCATAGTCCACTTGCCGGCGGTAACAAATTCATCTGGATTAGCAAGGCAATCATCAATTGCCGAACGTAATATTTTTGTTACCTGTGCAACATAAGCAGGGCTACGTTGCCGGCCTTCAACCTTGATGGCACTGGCACCCATTTGAATGAGCTCAGGCAAACTTTCCAGTACATTTAGACTGGTTGGTTCTTCCATTACATAGGATATGTTGTTATTTACCTTGTAACGCCCCTTGCATAAAGTTGGATAACTGCTGTTTTCTTCAGGAGAGTATTTATCAATTAATACACCATTAAGTCGTGTGCGACGTTCATCACCAACTTCCTCCCAACGAACAGACTTGGCAGGTGAACATGCACCACAGGTATTAGGTGACTCGCCTGTAACAAAAGATGAAAGAGCACAACGGCCTTCTACCATGACACATAAACTACCAAAACCGAATACTTCGATCTCTACTGGACTTTTTTCTATAACGCTGCGTACCTGTGATAGTGACAGTACGCGTGGTACCACAACGCGTTGAATGTCAAAGTGCTGGTGATAAAAATTAATGGCTTCATAATTGGTAGCAGAACCCTGCACGGACAGATGTCTTCTTATATCAGGATAGCGTTCTGTTGCATATTGCATTAAACCGGCATCAGCAATAATAAATACGTCAATACCCAACTCTGCACCTTGATCAATTGCACGTGTCCATTCATGCCAGCGTGCTGGTTGTGGATAGGTGTTCAAGGCAAGAAATACTTTTGCTCCCGCCTTGTGTGCATAATCAATGCCTTTCTTTGCAGCTTTTAAATCAAAATTAAGTCCGGGGAAATTACGCGCATTGGTGCCATCACGAAAACCGATATAAATGGCATCGGCACCGTTATCTACAGCAGCGCGTAATGCCGGAAGTGAGCCTGCCGGGCAGACTAGTTCAATGTTGTGTTTGTTCATATTTATGTAGTTCTTTTTCTCTAAACCAGGCTTGTCCCTGTGAACTTTTGCGACGTTTTAGTTCATTTTCTATGCCGTTAATCACGCGCCATTTCCATTGACACCATTCGGGGGCCAGCAGCAAATTTGCAGAGGCTGTTCCTGTTAAACGATGAAATACAATCTCAGGCGGAGTGCTTTCTATTAATTCAGTCGCAAGATGAATATAACGCTCCATGGACCATGGTTCATATTCCCCGCGCCGCCATTCATTGGCAAGTTGTGTTCCTTTAACAATATGCAGTGGGTGTAATTTAAGCCCATCGACTCCCTCATCCAGCACCCGTGAGTGTGAAATATGGGCATGCATTCCGCCTTCACCAGGTAATCCTATCATTAGATGTGTACAGACAGGGATATTACGTGCCCGGGCCATTTTAGTCGTTTTGTGGTATTCCTCAAAACCATGGCCACGATTGACCTGATTTAGCGTTCTGTTAAAGCTGGATTGCAGTCCAAGCTCAAGCCATATTTCATATCCCTGATCACGATATTGAGCAAGCAGATCCAGAACCTGCGGTGTTACACAATCAGGGCGTGTACCAATGGCAAGACCAACCACATTGGGTTCTGCCAATGCTTGATCATACAAATGTTTTAATTTTTCGATACTGTCATAGGTGTTGGTATATGCCTGGAAATAGGGCATGAATTTTTTTGCCCGAGTCCGTTTTGCAATCACATTTTTTCCGGCATTGATTTGTTGAGCAATAGTATCGGGCTCACGTCCATTCGGGTTAAATGAAACATTGTTGCAAAAGGTGCAACCGCCGCGTCCTATGGTGCCGTCACGATTCGGGCAAGTAAATTTGGCATTAATGGAAAGTTTATGCACACGCTCTCCATAGCGGTGTAACATAAATTGGCCAAAGGTATTAACGTATTGAGAAATAGCCATTAGCCGACATCATTCAGGATTCGTTTTTTGAAGCCAACATCCAGCTGTTGTGCAATTTTTTCACATTCAGAAATATCAACGCCAGCCAGACCATCTATTGCTGTAATGACAATCCCCGAAGTATAGCGTCGTAATTTTTTTATGAAATCTATGACTTCTGTGTAGGAGTTTTTATGTTTTGGTCGGCAATGGTAGTTATAGGTATTTTCATCATGTGCATTAAGAGAAATTGAAAACTTGTCAATACATGAAGCCATTTCCTTTGTGACATCTCTTTCGTTAACCAGATTAGCAAGACCATCTGTATTAAGTCGTATGGTGACATTATTTTTTTTGAGTGAATGTGCAACTTCCAGCATGGTGTTCAAACGCAAGGTGGATTCGCCGAGACCACAGAAGACAATTTCGTTAAATTGCTCAGGCTTACCAATTGCGTTAAGAATTTCCTTGGTATCGGGTTCATGATGCAGACGCAAAGAATAGGACTGTACATCCCAGACATGATTGAACTTTGGACAAAACTTGCAGCGCAATGTGCAACGATTTGTCATATTGATATAACGATTACCGTGCAGGGAGTAACCGACAACATGATAATTCTTGGGTATTTTTTCCGGGATTTCTATTGTTGCTGGCATATCCGGCTAATTATGCCGGAATCACCAGATGAGGTTTTGATTTATATCAAATAGGGAATTATTCAGGTAATAAATTTAGTAATGACGGATTTTCCAGCAATTTTTCCGATAATATCAGGGCGGCAGCTGACCATGTCTGGTTTATATTGGCGCGTCGACCAACAAGTCGACCGGCACGACCATCATAATATTCAGGCCATTTGTCATCAGGCAGGCGATTCATGCAAATTTCAAAGGCACGTTCCGCCAGATCACCACGACCTGTTTTCAGTGCAGCAGCAACAAAAGGCCACAGGAGTGTTGGCCAGCTTCCGCCATTCTGATAAGACCAGGCCATATTTTTTGGATCACTACCGGTACGAATTTGCCATTCTTTACCCTCCATTGCGGGAAAAATAATCTTGAGCGGCATATCACCAACCAAATCAGGCCAGCGTCTTTCGAATAGTTTCATTATTCCTTCGCCTTGCTGGGGAGAGGAAAGATTAAACAGGATAGCCAACAAATTACCCAGACTGAAAAAACGAAAATCCATACGGCCGACACCAACATTTCCTACCATGTATCCGCTATCAGTTGGTAACCAGTTAGGCACCCAGTCAGGGATAGACTCTGGATAGATATTTAAAACATTGGTACTTTCTTCACCAAACTCTTCTGTTTTGAAGCGGTGAATTTCGTTCAGGCGTTTAATATCCAACCAGTAATATTCGCGTACATAATTTTTCAGGGCTTGCTGACGAATGTTGGCGGTTTCAGTCAATGCAATCTTATGATCAACAGCACGTCGTGTATCTGTGTTACGCCGATCAATTCCAGTAGGTTCGAGTAACAGATAATGCATAATACGTAATGTACCGTAAAATAAGGATTGTATTTCCAGTGGATAGCCATGAATCCCCATGCGTCGATCAATCATGCTGGAAGCATCAGGAACAAGCAGAGCCGGGCTGACTTCGAATGTGTCTTTTAAACACAAGTGTAAAATTTGTTGTAATGCATATTGGAAACTGGGTTGATGCGCGAATGCTTTATCACCAGTGGATTGCACATAAACATATAACAGGATCATCCACCACATCATGGAGTCAACCGGTGCAACACGTCCAATTGCACGTTCACCAAAGTCGGCTTTTAATTGTTCTTTCCCAT
>DAOVJZ010000003.1 GCA_030632035.1 Granulosicoccaceae bacterium
TCGTGGCGGCAAGCCTGAACGTGTAACCTTTGAAGGCGATTATAATGCCCGTGCTGTATTTTCACCGGATGGCAAGCGGATAGCCATGATTCACGGTGATCAGGGGAGATACCGTATTGCAGTACAGGAGCTGGAATCGGGAGAAGTTACCGTATTAACGGATAACCTACTGGATGAGTCACCCAGTTTTGCGCCGAATGGCAGTATGATCATTTATGCCAGTAATCATGGTCGCCGTGGTGTGTTGGCAGCTGTATCCGTTGATGGTCGGGTCAGACAACGACTGGCCTTGCAGGAAGGCGACGTGCGTGAACCGGTTTGGTCACCATTTAACAAATAATTTTACAGTAAATGTAAATAAGGAGTGGTTTCATGAATAAATTTACAAAAGGTTTTGCGGTATTGGCCTCTGTTGCCATACTGAGCGCTTGCGGAGGCAAGGGTGGTATTTTAGGTGGGGATGATGGTGTCAATGGTGCCAATGGTGGCGCTGATTCCAGTGGTATGTATGGCGGCGGTGATTTTGATGGTCACCCACTGGATAATCCGGCAGGCATGCTTTCAAAAAGGACAGTCTATTTTGCTTTTGATAGCAGTGAAGTGAAATACGATGATCGTGAAGTGATTGCTATGCATGCCAGTTATTTATCAAACAATCCATCTGCACGCGTAACCTTGGAAGGTCATGCCGATGAACGTGGTTCACGTGAATACAATATTGGTCTGGGTGAGCGTCGTACCAATGCAGTAAGAAAACTGATGACATTGCAAGGTGCAGCCAGTAGTCAGCTGGAAACAGTCAGTTATGGTGAGGAGCGTCCTGCCGATTCAGATCATAATGAAAGTGCGTGGAGCAAAAACCGTCGTGTAGAAATCATTTATACAAGACGTTAATTATGAAGTGCTTTGGCTACTTTAAAAAACTGACCCTATCATTTTCAGTATCAGCCATCCTGTATAGCGGGATGGCTGTTGCTGATCTTGAGCAACGTGTTGAACGTATGGAAAGGCTGCTGGACAGCCAGAGTCTGGTCGAGATGATGTTGCAGATGGAGCAGATTCAAAATGAATTACGCCAGTTGCGTGGCGAAGTTGAAGCACAGCGTCATACTGTTGATGGAATGACAAACCGCCAGCGTGATTTGTATCTTGATATTGATAGACGATTACGTCAGCAGGAGTCAGGCGCTTCAGCTTCATTTACACCGCGTCCAAATAGTGTAGCCACACCACAGGTGGATAGTGCAACGGCTATCAGCAGTATGCAGGGTAACATGACTGCCAATGAGCAAGTGGATTACCAGAATGCATTGGGTGTTTTGAAAGAAGGTCGTTATCAAAAATCCATTGCCGCATTTGATGAGTTTCTTAAAAAATATCCACAAAGCCTGTATGCCGCTAATGCTCAGTACTGGATAGGTGAGGCTTACTATGTATCACGGGAATTCAGGCAGGCGCTTGGCGGATTTCAGAAAGTAGTGGAAACGTATGCAGACAGCACAAAAGTGGCTGATGCCATGCTCAAGATTGGTTTTATTCACTATGAACTGGCTGAATGGGATCAGGCACGAAATGTGCTAAACCATATATCCAGCCGATATCCAAAAACAACCGCATCTCGTCTGGCTGAGAATCGCTTGCAAAAAATGAAGGTCGAAGGGCGCTAGAATCAATTTTTAATTCTTAATTTTTAGTGTTAAATTAACATCAATCCTTTTTTAGCACTTCCTTATGAGTCTCCGTATAACCGAAATATTTTATTCCCTGCAAGGTGAGTCCCGTACAGCGGGATTCCCCACTGTTTTTGTGCGCCTGACCGGTTGCCCGTTACGCTGTGATTATTGTGATACCACTTATGCATTTCAGGGTGGTGAGAGAATGGAAGTCGATGATGTGCTGAAACAGGTCGCTGATCATCACCCACGCTATGTCACCGTTACCGGTGGTGAACCGCTTGCCCAGAATGAATGTTTAACCTTGTTATCAAAACTATGTGATGCAGGTTATGAAGTCTCACTGGAAACCAGTGGCGCGATTGATGTGAGCAATGTTGATGACCGCGTCATCAGGGTAATGGATTTGAAAGCTCCGGGTTCTGGTGAATCAGAAAAAAATCTATTTGAAAATATCAACAAGTTAAACAAGAATGATCAGGTTAAATTTGTTTTAAGTGATAAGAAAGATTACGACTGGGCAAAAAACGTAATCAGTGAATATCAGCTAAATAAAAAATGTGAAGTATTATTTTCTCCTGTTCACGAAAAACTGGAACCCAAACAATTGGCAGAATGGATACTAAAAGATAACCTGCATGTGCGAATGCAACTGCAGTTACACAAACTACTTTGGGGCAATGAGCGGGGAGTATAACGTTGTCAGATAATAAAAAAGCCATTGTTCTGGTTTCTGGTGGTCTGGATTCAGCCACCATATTGGCCATGGCGAACAAAGAAAATTACGAATGTTACGCGGTTAGTTTTGAATACGGACAACGTCATGAATCTGAACTACAGGCTTCTGAGCGTGTCGTTGCTGCATTAGGTGCGAAGGAACATAAAAGAATAAAAATCGATTTTGGCAGTATTGGTGGTTCAGCGTTAACTGATGCTTCTATTGCTGTACCGGAAACACCAACAGAAGGTATACCAGTGACCTATGTGCCGGCACGCAATACTGTATTTTTGTCCTATGCACTGGGTTATGCTGAAGTCATTGGTGCACATGATATTTTTATTGGTGTGAATGCAGTAGATTATTCCGGTTATCCTGATTGTCGCCCCGAATTTATTGAGGCCTTCGAAAAGATGGCCAACCTTGCAACAAAAGCAGGTGTGGAAGGTCACCCCTTTAAAATACATACACCGTTAATTGCTATGACCAAGGCCGAAATTATTCAAATAGGTACAAAGTTGGGTGTGGACTATGCGATGACGGTTTCTTGTTACTCGGCAGATAATGAAGGACGTGCCTGTGGAAAATGTGATTCCTGTCGTTTACGCAGGGAAGGTTTTGAAAAAGCGGGCATTTCTGATCTAACACAGTATCAATAGACTTTTCTGATTCTTATATAATCAAGGCATAGTAAACTTGTCATCATGTTTTATATTCCTGTAAAGCACGCACTTTTATTCAGGTGGTTTTGTATTTGTTGAAATTATTTTTTAATCACCCGTTGTAAATTCAATACGTTAATTATCTATGCACTAATGCATTAAACAGGTATGAATGTTTGATGAAATAGACGCCCCCTTTATTCGTGTATCTATAATTACCCTATAAAAACTAGGCTATACTAATAACTTATAATTTTATGACGCTACAGTAACAGCATGCGACATTCAGAAGAAAAAATAAAAGCACGTATTATTATTCCGGTGATTCTGGCGCTCGTTGGAATTGTTTTTGTTTCTATTATTTCTTACCACCAGTTGCAATTACAACACATTGATGGGGATATGCGCTGGCGCATGGATGGAGTGAATACCGCTTTCAAGGGTGCACTGGAAGCTGAATCATCCATGTTGGATGGACTCATTGGTTTTATCAAGAGAGATAAAAAGATTCAGGATGCCTGGCTGTCTCGTGACCGGGAGAGGCTTTATCAACATGCATTACCTGCTTATAAGAGAAGTTTTATAGATAATCGTGTTACCCATTTCTATTTTATAGACAAAGATAAAAAAAGTTTCCTGCGGGAACATAACAAAGGTCGGCATGGCGATACTATTAAACGTTTTACTCTTGATCGGGCAATTTCTACCGGCAAGAAGACAAGTGGTATTGAATTAGGGCCGTTAGGCACATTTACACTCAGGGTGGTACATCCGTGGTATATCAATGGAGAGTTGACAGGATATATTGAATTGGGGGTAGAGGTCACGCATATCACTCCCAGACTAAGAGAACTTTTTAATGTTGAACTTTGCATTCTTGTGAAAAAGAAATTTCTTGATCAGAAAAAATGGGAAGAAGGTCGGCATATGCTGCATCAGGAACAGGATTGGGGACGTTATGATGATTTTGTGATTGTAGAAAGTTCGCTAGCTGAAAAGAAAATCGGCGTTGATGCCTATCGACAGCACGTTGAGGCTCACAAGAAAGGACTTTATCGTCCAAGCGCACATGATATAGAGACAGTAGGGAAGATATATCGTGCAGGATTTTCACCACTGATAGATGCAGGTGAGCGAGATGTCGGTGAGCTCATTGTTTTATCTGATGTAACAGGAATCAAGACCCAATTATGGGATACTACAAAACAGGCCATAGTAATTTCATTTTTTATTCTGACGATATTAATTGGCTTCTTTTATTTTTATATTTCCAGATTGGAAAGAAGATTTGTTAGTACACACAATAAAGTTCTGGATGAAACCAGAAAACGTGAACAGGCCATGGAAGAAGCAAGAAATGCCGCCATCAGTGCCAGTCAGCTTAAGAGTCAGTTTTTTGCCAATATGAGCCATGAAATCCGTACACCCATGAATGGTGTTGCAGGAATGTTACAGTTGCTAAGGGAAACAGAACTGAGCGAGGAACAAAAACAATATGTGGATACAGCAATTAATTCAGGCGACGATTTAATAAAATTGATAGATAATCTCCTGGATTACACAAGGATTGATACAGGTGAAATGGAATTGAACCTGACTGATTTTGACTTATCTGAATTAATTGAATCTGAAATAAATTCAGTTAGGGAAAAAGCGGAAGAGAAAGGTATCAAGTTGTCCTTTTCTGTTAGTAAACAGGTGCCTGTAATTATTAATAGTGACCCGGAAAGATTGGAACACATTTTACGCAGCTTGTTGGGGAATGCTATTAAATTTACAACAGAGGGTGAAGTAAAGGTCAATGTAAGCTTGATACAAGATGATCCCTCTTTACCCATGTTGTGCCTGGAGGTGAGTGACACAGGCATCAGTGTTCCCGAAGAATTGCAGGAAAAGATCTTTGAGGTGTTTGCTCAGGCTGATGGAACCATCACACGTGGTTTTGGTGGACTTGGTTTGGGATTGGCGATTACTCGTAAATTGGTAGAAGGAATGGGTGGTAAGATAACACTGCAAACTGCATCTGATGTTGGTAGTACATTCTGTGTCTATTTGCCGTTTAAGGCAGCCTCATCCTCATCCTGATATTGATCATCACCTGATTGTGATAGAAATAAATTTGTCTTGCTGTCAGGCAGGACTATCATATACTTGTGTATAAGCAGGTTATGTCATTGGGCCATTCTTTCAGGAGCGGTTATGATTTTTGAATCATTCTCAAGCGCAAATTACACAGTATTAACAGGTGTTTTCCTAGCATCCATAGTATTGGGGGCAGTTGTCAATAAGACCAATTTTTGTACCATGGGTGCTGTTTCTGATCTCGTTAACATGAATGATTTAGGACGAATGCGGGCATGGCTGCTGGCCATTGCTGTGTCACTTATTGGTGTCATAATTATGGAGTCAAGTGGAATGGTAGATTTTGATGCTACCCGTCCCCCCTTTCGGACCTCCAACTTTGCATGGCTTGAGTATCTCCTTGGAGGTTTTATTTTCGGCATCGGCATGACGTTAGGTAGCGGATGTGGCAATAAAACACTTGTTCGTATAGGTGCTGGTAACCTGAAATCAGTCATTGTATTTATTCCCCTCGCGATCTGCGCCTATTTCATGATGAACCCTTTTCCAGGAACTGATAAGACACTGTATTCTGAACTTTTTTATTATTGGACAAACCCATTGACGGTTTCAATGGATACACAACAGGATCTGGGCAGTCTCTTTTCCAGTCTGCTTGGTACAGATGTGTCAGCAACAAGAACATGGACAGGTATCATTATTGCCGTCTTGTTACTGATAGCTATTTTCAGATGTTGTGATTTTAGAAAGAGTTTTGACAATATTCTGGCAGGAACAATCATTGGCATAGCTGTTGTGGCTGCATGGTATATAACGGGTAATTTTGCAACTATCAGTATGGAGGGAGAGACATATTCATGGGTGGAATTTGCCAGTACTGATGTGTGGAGCATGATGGCAGATGGAAAACAACCACGTGCAGTTGCTGTTCAATCATTTACCTTTATTAATCCCGCCGGTGAAACACTAGGGTTTATCCTGAATAAATTTAATTCCTATTACCTGACGTTTGGTGTGGTGGTTGTGTTTGGTGTGATGGCAGGGTCGTTCTTATGGGCGATTTTAACTGGTACTTTAAGGGTTGAATGGTTTACATCCTTCAAGGATTTTATTAATCACGTGATTGGTGGTGCACTGATGGGTATCGGCGGTGTACTGGCTCTTGGCTGTACGCTGGGTCAAGGTGTAACGGGTGCATCTACTTTGGCACTGGGCTCTTTTATTACATTGATTTCAATTATTCTGGGTTGCGCAACGACCATGAAGGTGCAGTATTACAAATTGATGTATGAAGATGAGGCGACTTTTATTAAAGTCCTGTTGTCTATACTAGTGGATTTTCACTTATTACCCAAGGGATTGCGTAAACTCGACCGTATATAGGTTTTTTGACAATTTGAGTGTCATCCTGACCTGATTCAAGGTATAATTCCGCCCGTTTTTTGACCCTATTTAAGGGCCGTTAGCTCAGTTGGTAGAGCACCGGACTTTTAATCCGATGGTCGGGCGTTCGAATCGCCCACGGCCCACCATTTTCCCCCTTTACTCCATTTTTCCCGGTGTAGGCATATAATGCTGTTATGCATCCTGCCTTTATTCTGACAATTCTCCTCAGCCTGTTTCCATCACTGCTATGGGCAATGCCGGGAGATGGTAAATACACCGATCCCATTGCACCGGTAATTCTGGGTGTTACCGGTATTCTGTTCTTTGCCCTTATTGGTCGATTTCTGGCACGCAAACTAGGCCAGCCTTCGGTATTAGGTGAGTTGATCATGGGTGTTGTGGTCGGGAATATTGGTTACCAGTTGGGTTTTGATTTTGTTCAGATCCTGCGTGAGGGTGCGGCCATTTTTGATATGGTGGAACTGACACTTGCTGGTGAACCCTTGCGGGAGGCAGCCAATATTGCAATTGGTCAACCCGCTGCATCTGAAATCCTGAATATTCTACATGATCCCGGTGGTCCCGCCATGTTGCAGGTCGCGCATACGGTGGATGTGTTTTCCCGTTATGGCGTCATTTTTCTTTTGTTTTTGGTGGGGCTTGAAACCAGTATCAAGGAACTGGGTCAGGTTGGTAAGGCATCATCACGTGTTGCCATTATTGGTGTGGTGATGCCCTTCATGCTTGGGTTTGTCGCTGCGCGTTTGTTAATGCCGGAGTTGTCACTGAATGTGGATTTGTTTGTTGCTGCGACTTTAGGTGCGACCAGTATCGGTATTACGGCACGAGTATTACAGGATCTTAACCGTACACAAACGCGGGAGGCACAGGTGATTCTGGGTGCAGCAATTATTGATGATGTTCTGGGCCTGCTGATGTTGGCCATCGTATCGGGCATTATTGTTTCTGGCGGTGTTGAATTTTCCAATATTATTACCATCATTTTGGTGGCCAGTATGTTTCTGGTGCTGGCATTTTTGCTAGGGCCATATTTTTTGAGTTTTGTGATTAAACATTCATGGCGGCTGGATGTTGTTGAGGCTAAAATGTTTGTCGCTTTTCTGTTTGTAATGGTGCTTGCATGGATGGCAAATCTCGCAGGGTTGGCAACCATTATCGGTGCATTCGCTGCTGGTGTAATCTTGCAGGATACGTATTTTGAACACTGGAGCAAACAGAATGAAAAACGTTATCGTATTAAGGAACTGGTTATGCCGCTGGAAGTGATTCTGGTGCCTATTTTCTTTGTACTGATGGGTATTCAGGTCAAGGTGGAAACATTTCTTGATCCTCATGTAATTATAATGGCAACGGGTTTAACGATTGCTGCGGTGATCGGGAAACTGGTTTCAGGCTTGGGAGCAGGAAAAGGTGTACGACATCTGGCCATTGGTGCGGGTATGATTCCACGTGGAGAAGTGGGTTTGATTTTTGCGTCGATTGGCAAGAGCCTGGGTGTAATTAATGACGCCCTGTTTTCTGCGGTGGTGTTGATGGTGATTGTAACCACCATGATGACACCGCCACTCCTGAAATATGCAATGACATCTACAAAAAAGGCATGATCTGACAGGATTATTTAATTATCCTGACTATCTTGTTGATATTTAATCAGCTTTGAATATCCATTAAACCCTCTTATAAATTAATGCTATTTGAGACATAATAGGAACAAGTCTCGTTGTCTCGTATTAATAAAAAACAAAAGAATTATCATGGCAAGAATAATTACAGTAGCAAGCGGTAAAGGCGGGGTTGGTAAAACTAATCTCAGCGTTAATCTTTCAATTCAGTTGGCACAATTAGGGTATCGAACCTGTTTATTTGATGCCGATCTTGGATTGGCCAATGTCAATATCCTGCTCAAGTTACAGCCGCGTTTTACTATCAGCGATATTTTTCTTAATAATTTATCGCTGGATGATATTACGATTCGCCGACATGAGGGTATTGATATTATTCCGGGGGCGTCCGGTATGGAATACATCGCTAACCTCAATGAGGAAAGCATTAATCATCTGGTGAATGCATTTTCAAAAGCAGATGATTATGACTTTATATTATTTGATACTTCTGCCGGTGTTTCAAAAGATGTAATCTCTTTCTGTATGGCGGCCAATGAATGTCTGGTGGTGATAACACCAGAACCCACATCAATGACAGATGCCTATTCTCTCCTGAAAATCCTGATGATGAACGGTTTTGGTGGTCGTGTGAAGGTTGTGGTCAATCAGGCAGAAGATGTGAATGAGGCAAAGCGGACTTACCAGCGTTTCCGAGACGTTGTGCTTAAACATCTTTCTATGCAAATCCATATATTAGGTTTTATAACCCGTGATAGTTCTGTGATTGATGCAGTCAGACAACAGAAAGCGGCCATCAAGCTTTTCCCGAACGGTGTATTTAGCAAGCAGATTAGTTCAATCGCACAGCGTCTTATTGATGATTCTCCGGATAATTCACAGGATAAGGATGTAGGAACATTCTGGAGGCAGTGTATGCATTTTATTAACACACCATTAAAACTGGTGAGCCAAAGAAGGAAGGCTGTTAAAGAACAGGAAACGAAAGTTAAACCACAGGGAATGGATACGGATACAAAGCGTTTTGTTAATAAGTTAGTCAAGCTATTGCAAATAGTGTCTGGTGAGCTGAAAGATTTACGTGGATTACTGGATACCAGTGACTTATCCAAAACACCTGAAGTGATTGAAAATGATTTTGTAGAACAGGTGCAAGTAGAAAAACCAGTTCGGAAACCAGAGCCAAAACTAGAGCCAGAGTATCTTGCTTCACATGCTGAGCAGGTCATGGAAGCAATTAAGTCGGGAGTGAAGGATCGCAACGTTTATTGTGACTTGAATATTCAGGATGGACTGATTCTGTCATCCGATGACAATACTGCTTTTATGCAAGCTATAACCGAAATTACGACATATGC
This sequence comes from Granulosicoccaceae bacterium, assembly GCA_030632035.1. Classification (GTDB taxonomy): domain Bacteria; phylum Pseudomonadota; class Gammaproteobacteria; order DAOVJZ01; family DAOVJZ01; genus DAOVJZ01. The sequence goes on from DAOVJZ010000003.1 coordinate 9,523, forward strand.
TGTTCGCCTTACACCACAAGGAAAACATATTCGGGTACGCGCAGAAAACATCTATGCAACCTCCAGGGAAGATTTACCTATCCCAGAAGGCAGTTATGGTCGGGTAATTATTGAAGATCAGGGAGTCGGCATGGCTGAATCTGTTCTGGTGAAATTATTACACCCATCATCAGACAAGAAAGCATCAGACTCTCCTCTGGCGCGGGCCAGTGCTCTGATTACAGGGGTAGGCGGCTATATTTCAGCGCGTTCAGAGTTGGAGGTCGGTACGGTTTATACGTTATATATACCTATTTCACAGGCTTCCAGAGAAGAACGGGACGCGACAGCCGCCTGAAATTGACAGGAATTTCCTGAATATTTTCTTCAGCACTTGAAAAATAACCAGTAACACCTTATTTATTGCATGCCGGTGTGAAGTCGGTATTTCGTATTTTGATCTGATATTGGTAATAAGGGGATGTAACCGTGACAGTAGAAGCACATAAGGAAACACTTGGTTTTCAAACAGAAGTTCGGCAGCTGCTGAACTTGATGATCAACTCACTCTATAGCAATAAGGAAATTTTCCTGCGCGAACTGGTTTCTAACGGATCTGATGCGGCAGATAAATTACGATTTGAGGCCTTGTCTGATGATGCACTTTATGAAGATGACAGTGAGCTTAAAATCAGGGTCAATTTTGACAAGGATGCACGCACGATCACTATTACCGATAACGGGATCGGGATGAATCGCGAAGAAGTTATTGAAAATGTCGGCACTATTGCCAAGTCCGGTACACGCCAGTTTTTTGATTCATTAACTGGAGATCAAGCCAAGGATGCCAATTTGATTGGCCAGTTTGGTGTTGGTTTTTATTCTGCTTTTATTATTGCAGACAAAGTAATATTAACTTCACGCCGTGCTGGCCTGAGTAGTGAGCATGGTGTGTGTTGGGAATCTGCCGGTGAAGGTGAATACACACTTGAAACGGTAGATAAACCAACACGCGGCACAGAAATTATTTTACATCTACGTGAAGGTGAAGATGAGTTTCTGGAAGGTTTCCGTTTACGCTCCATCATCAAAAAATATTCTGATCATATCTCATTGCCGATTGTGATGAAGTCACAGGATGAAGAAAAGAAAGATGAAGATGAAACTGTCAACAGTGCTTCCGCTTTGTGGAGTCGAGCAAAGAACGATATCAGCGAAGAAGAATATAATGAATTTTATAAACACGTCGGTCATGATTTTCAGGATCCATTGACCCATATTCATTCACGTGTTGAGGGTAAGACTGAATACACCTCATTACTTTATATACCATCACGCGCCCCGTTTGATCTATGGGATCAGAATCAGCAGCACGGAATCAAACTATATGTGCGCCGCGTATTTATTATGGATGATGCCGATCAATTGATGCCGCGTTATTTGCGCTTTGTAAAAGGGGTAATGGATTCTGATGATTTACCTTTGAATATCTCTCGTGAAATTCTCCAGCACAATAAAGTAATCGATAGCATGCGTGCTGGTTCGGTTAAAAAAGTACTGGGTGCATTGGAAGATATAGCCAGAAATGACAGTGACAACTATAAAATATTCTGGAAAGAATTTGGTCGTGTCATGAAAGAAGGACCGGGAGAAGATTTTTCCAACCGTGAACAGATTGCAAAATTATTGCGTTTCTCCAGCACGCAGACTGATAGTGAAGAACAGGACGTATCATTGGCAGACTATGTATCACGCATGAAGGCAGAACAGGAAAAGATTTATTTTATTACCGCAGATAGTTTTGCCGCTGCAAAGAACAGCCCACATCTGGAAGTGTTCCGTAAGAAGGGAATTGAGGTGTTATTGTTATCAGACAGGGTGGATGAATGGTTAACTTCCCACCTGACTGAATTTGATGGCAAGGCACTGGTTTCTGTTGCCCGTGGTGATCTGGATTTGGGTAATCTGGATGACAAGGAAGAAAAGGAAAAACAGAAAGAGGTTGAGAAAGGATCCGAAGATTTGGTCAAACGTGTAAAAGATATCCTTGGTGAAAAAGTAAAAGATGTACGTGTAACACATCGCCTGACAACTTCACCAGCTTGTTTGGTCGCCGATGAAAACGACATGACAGGTAATATGGAGCGTATTCTAAAATCAATTGGACAGGATGCCCCCAACATGAAGCCGATTCTGGAGCTGAATCCAGAACATGCTCTGGTCACCAGGCTGAATGATGAAAAAGATGATGTCCGTTTCACCGACTGGACCAATATCCTGTTTGATCAGGCCTTGTTGAGCGAGGGCGGTCAATTGGAAGATCCAGCCAGTTTTGTCCAGAAGCTCAATAAATTATTGCTCGAGCTTAGTACTCCATCACACTAGTATTGGGAGATTCAGCTAACATACCTCTGGAATCCGGTCTTTTGGGGCCGGATTAGTTGTTTTATTCACGTTAAAATACAGGTGTATTCATTAACCCACTGTAAATTAACGTATTAAAAACACTAAAGAAAAGCGGCTTCGTGCCGCTTTTTTATTTGTATATCTAATAATAATGCTCTGGGTAGAATCACATGACAGAAAAATACAAACGCTCTCTGGATGATGTTCTGAAGTTCACATCAATGGTGGGAGAAGGTTCCTGCTTTGAAGGTCATTTTACTGGTGATGATAATTATATTGTTAACGGTGATGTGAAAGGGACGTGTGATTTGGAAGGAACCCTGGTCATTATGGAAAAGGGTTACTGGAAGGGTGATATCAAAGCTAGAATCGTGGTGATAGGTGGTACGGTAGAAGGTACTGTTGAAGCTCTGGAGAAAGTTGAGCTACGCCCCACTGCGCGGATCACAGGTGATATCAATAGCCCAAATATTGCGATTGCAACCGGAGCAGTCTTTGAAGGTGATATGCACATGCACGACGACACGCAGATCACGCACTTTGAGGAACAGCGCGAGCAGCCTTCCCCTTGATTTAACTCTCTCGTTTTAATTTCCCTTATTTCACGATTCCCGGCAGGGATATTTCTTTCCCCTGTTTCTGTTAGACTTTATATAAGTTATTAGCAGTCTTCTGGAGGAAATATGCGTCCGGCGCATTTATTAGCCGTTCTTGAGCGGGAATTTGCCAGTGTACAGGCAGGTCACCATACCCCGGTGATGTTGTGGGGGCCACCCGGTGTGGGCAAGTCCGACATGGTAGGGCAGGTGGCAGTTCAACATGCTGTGCCTGTTATTGATGTCCGATTGTCTCAAATGGAACCTACCGATTTGCGTGGTATTCCATTTCGCAAAAACGATACTGTGGAATGGGCTATTCCAGCTATGTTGCCTGATGAAAAACGTCATGGTGCTTCCGGTATTTTGTTTCTGGATGAAATCACTTCTGCTGCACCAACTGTATCGGCCGCGGCCTATCAATTGATTCTTGATCGTCAGTTGGGTGAATACGAAGTACCCAAAGGTTGGGTTATTTTTGCGGCAGGCAATCGCCAGGGTGATCGTGGTGTGACTTACAGTATGCCGGCGCCACTGGCGAATCGTTTTTCACATTATGAAGTTAGTGTGCATCTGGATGATTGGGTGGCATGGGCATATAAAAATAATATTGATGAACGCGTGATTGCATTTTTACGTTTTCGACCCGAACTACTCTTTGATTTTGATCCGGCGCACAATCCGGTTGCATTTCCTTCACCACGTTCATGGGAATTTGCACATCGCGCATTACAAAAGTTTGGTGAAACACCTGATTTGCTGGTTGATGCCTTGCAATCCTGCGTGGGTCCAGCGGCAGGCATTGAATTAAAAGCCTTTGTCGATAATCTTGATAACCTGCCCGACATAGATGGTATTGTGAATGGTGAAGATATTGTTGTGCCCAAAGAAATTGATTTGCAATATGCCGTTGCGGCTGCATTGGTTGGTCGTGCCATAAAGGCAAAGGGTAATGGCAAATCACAGGAAGTGTTTGGACACATTCTTGATTACGCAGGACGGTTTCCGCAACGCGAGATGGGTGTCATGCTGGTATCTGATATGCACCGCTCTGTTGGACAGGATCTGTTTGCCGTTCCCCAGTTTTCACAATGGGCCAAGATTGTGGCCGATGTAATGCTATATGATTCCTGACTCGATTAATGAGCAACAATCAGAATATTGAAACCAAACTGGCAGCGGCACGCACCAGACTAATTCTGGACAAACCCTTTCTCGGCGCACTGGTTTTACGTTTACCCATGATGGAGGCTGATCCGGAGTGGTGTAAAACAACCGCAACCGATGCACGCAGTTTTTATTACAATTACGAATATATAAATAGTCTCACTCTGGATGAAACCCAGTTTGTTCTGGCACATGAAGCCTTGCACTGTGCCTTGTCCCATTTTGCGCGTCGTCAACATCGTATCAAACACCGTTGGGATCTGGCCTGTGATTATGCGATTAATCCATTACTGGTCAAGGATGGATTAAAACCACCACCCAATGTTTTGTTACTGGATGAATACAATGACATGACAGCCGAAGAAATCTATCCCTGTATTGAAGATCTGGATGAAGAAACACTGGACCATCATATATATGATAATGAAAACGAACAGGAGAGCGATCAAAATAATCGTGATCATCAACCACAGGATAAAAGTGAAGGCGAGGGAAGTAACAAACAGGAACAGGATGAAAACAGTGGTGGAAAATCAAGACCATCACCTCTGAATGAAACTGAACGCCAACAATTAAATGTGCGTTGGCAACAGCATCTGGCCGGTGCAGCTCAACAAGCAATACAAGCTGGCAAACTGGATGGTGCCTTGGCACGTATGATTGAACACTTACTCCAACCGCAATTACCGTGGCGTATGTTGCTGGCACGTTACATGACTGCAATGGGACGTGATGATTACAGTTTGTTACATCCTTCAACACGACGTGAAGGTTCAGCAATTATGCCTAGTCTCAAAAGTCATATGGTCAATATTACTGTTATTGTGGATACCAGTGGCTCCATAAGTGATGAAGAGTTAAATGATTTTATTACTGAAATAAATGCCATTAAGGGACAGATAAATTCCCGTATTACCCTGCACGCTTGTGATAACCAATTAAGTAAAAATGGACCATGGACTTACGAACCATGGGAAACATTTACCTTGCCAGACAACATGCAAGGCGGTGGTGGTACCAGTTTTATTCCGGCCTTTGAATGGGCAGGACAACAAGGGATACAACCGGATTTGCTTGTTTATTTTTCAGATGCAGAAGGTGAATCTCCCGAACATGAACCCGCATTTCCTGTGTTATGGTTAATCAAGAGTAAGACAAAAACACCCTGGGGCGAACGCATCCAGCTTAACTAAGGGACCTCTGATCTATTCATGAACTCGTATCTTACATCTGGAATATCCAGCTTCTGCGTTCCGAATCTTCGCAATAGCTGGCTATTACGTGCAATCCGCGCCTTGAATCTGAATATTCCAGGTGCAATCTACTTCGTCCAGAATAGATCAGAGGTCCCTAAGTTTTAAAATGAATCTATCTGATCAAGACAGTTTGCGTTTAAATGTATTGCTGGCTAATAACGTCAAGGCCATTCGTATTGATGAAAGTCGCATGGAAGTATTTGGCCTGACCGATGAAGGCGAAGTCAAAGTCCCTCTTAATCCCAATAGCCGACATGAACAATATCTTAAACGTGTGCGTGAAATGATTTCCGGACATGTAATGGGGTCACCTGGTGGTTATCCTGTTTTTCTACAACGCTGGACACGTATGGGACAAACACGTAATGAAAATCTGGCTGAGCTTCTAATGTTGGGTGAACCGGAAGCGGTTGTCGCCGTTGTGCATGCACCCGGTTTGTCACCAGAGCTGGCAGAACGAGCATGGTGGGCGATGCCGGAAGCAGAAAATGCACGCCGCATGCTTGAGAATAAGGTGGTAGCAGAATCAGAATTTGGTAAAGAACTGGCTAATTTTTTGATTGAATATCTGCCATTTGAAACGGAAGCAAATAATATTATTGATTCGGTAAAACTGGTTTTACATCCGGGGCTTATTTCAGAAGAACAAAAACATAAAATGTGGGTACGGGGCGCGCGTAAAAATATTTTCTATGTAGGTTTTTTGTTGGCGATTCCGGATGACTTGCCCGATCAGGGCTTGGCTCGTTCGGATATTGAAGAACATCGCCAGGCATTGTCCAGCTTGGTTGAAGCAGATAATCGGTTTGCCTCTATGCTACTCAGAATACTTGATACATCGGGTCAGTCTTTTGTACAAACTGCGGCAGCAATACTCAGAAAGCCCAGCCATCAGGAAGTGGTTGTTGCCCTGCTTAATGGTATTGGTCAGTATTGTGCCCCGTTTTTGGTGGATGAGATCACGAGTGATGATATTGAGCAGATGATCCAGAAGGCAGATCAGGTTTGTCAGGGTGATTGCGTATCAGGAGGGGAATCTGTCAGAGATATCCAGACCCTGCTGGAAGCTGTACCGGTGTTACGGCCAGAAATCCTGGCTCTGCTGGTTTTGGCCGGGATGAGTGAGGCACAGCTTGGAGATATATTCGCCCGAACCACGGCTATTGGCACCCTCATGCGGCGCAAAATTGAACCAATCGCAATTCCTCTGTCCAATCAGTTATCTATCTTGTTGGGCATAAAGGACTGATTCTTTTGAGAACTGGTTCAAAATTTTGCAGATAATATTATAACTATATGATTTTCAATTGATATTTCAACCCAAATATGTGAACCATGCACTCATTATTTTCCCTGTGTTGCCTATAACTAATACAAGCGCAATATAGAACAGGAGAGCCGCACATGACTGATGTACTCAAGCATAGCCACAATAGTACCGCTATGGGTTGTGACAGGGACACAGGGGCTGCGGCACAAAGCGAAACCATGATAAAGCATAAATCTATTGATGAAATCAGACGTCAGGTTGAATCGGTCTATGAATTACCGATTATTCCCGATATGGCCAACCGGATCTTGCAACTGAGTACGGATCCCGCCGCCAGCGTGAAAGATGTGGTCGAGGTGGTTGAAATGGACCCCAGTCTGGCCGCACAGGTTGTTCGATATGCGCGTTCCCCTTTCTTTGGCTATTCAGGCAATATCGATACCATCCATGAGGCCATTTCCCGTGTATTGGGCTTCGATTTGGTTATGAATATTGCACTGGGTATTTCTTCTGGCAAAATTTTTAATATCCCTGAAGATGGACCTCTGGGTACCAATGCATTCTGGCGTCATGCTATCTATACCGCCGCATTGACTCAGGCGCTAGGCAAGGCGATGCCACGCCAGATGCGCCCTAAAGCAGGCACGGCTTATCTGACTGGTTTGTTACACAACATCGGTTTTATGCTGTTAGGACATTTGTTCAGACCTGAGTTTATGGTGCTGAACAAGCTTGCAGCTGCACGTCCACAGACCTCGATTGCCGAGCTGGAAAAACGAATTCTGGGTATGGGTCATGCCAGACATGTGGTTAATATGGGGCATTGCCAACTGGGTGACTGGCTCATGCAATCATGGAACATGCCACAAGAAGTGATTATTACTGTACGTGAGCATCACAATGAAGACTACAAGGGTGAGCATGCACTTTATTCACGCCTGACACTGGTTGCCAATCGTATGCTTAAGCGCCATGGTATCGGTGATGCCCGTAATGAAGAAGTGCCTGAACATGTGCTCAAGTCATTGTGTTTGTCAGAAGAACTAGTCGAACGAATCTTTGAGCAAATCATGGAAGGTAGTGATGCACTGAACGTGATGGCACAGCAAATAGCAGCGTAATTTTTGACAAGATTGGATTTTGAAAAGCCGGTATCATGCTGATATCGGTTTTTTTGTGTGTGCGTATAATTTTAAATAAGTAGCATTTGCCCTTGGTAGGCCTGATTACAATAATGAGTAAAATAAAAAAAAGCTCTGAACTTCATGATGTTAGAGAGGGAAGTTTAAGCACTTGTTTTCCAGTGGTTGCTCATGAATAAGGGGTTTAAAATATTGCATAGATGTATAATAAAATGATTGTGGCAATTTCCTATACCGATTAAAATGGCAAATATTACGTCCGCGTAAAAACACTAGAATTTGCGGATTTACAGGGAAAGAAAGGGGGTCAGTGTAATCAGCTGACGCAAGATAACAAGAAGTACAGGAAGTTGAAGTGATTACTGAATCTACTGGTGCCAAACAAATTTTGCGTCTTCTAGAGGGCCTGCGTAAATCGCGTGCAGGTTCCGTTATATTTCGCCATATAGAACGCATTCTTGACGATGTTGGTGAGGCACAGTTTAATCGTGATAAGGCCTATGCCGGTTTATTAAGTTTATTGCTAGATGCCTATGCGGGACACCTATCTCCCGATTCCGCATTACATGTACAGATAAAACTGGTTCAGATGCGCCTGAATCCACCGCTTTCAGCTGATGATCTGGAGGCCCTGCGTAGTTATATCGAAGTCTATGCCGAGCAGATTACACATCTGGAAAGTCTGGATGTGGAGGTGCTTGAAAGAGCCTTGACACCATTACTGCAAGAGTTTGGTATAGCATCAGAAATCCCTGAAAAGCCACAGCCAGTAGAAGCCAGGCCGGTGCAATCGGAATTGCCCCCATCCCATGTTGAAACAGGAATCAGTGCTGAATATGGAAACATCAAGCCAGCATTTCGACGTGATGAAAATGCCAATATTGATGATATTCCTGATCAATCTGAACCATTAAAAAATGAAACTGAACAGGGTGTTGATACCGCTTATCGCAAGCACTTCACTGAAAGACAAAAGAACATGCAGCAGTTCCAGCAAAAGCTGGATCAGGAAGTAACAGATGCTATTCGTCAGAATGATGAATACCGGGTGTTATTACAGATTGCACTGACTGAACTGAGTGAAACTAAAGAAATTAATGATGTTGAGATATTGCGTCATCATATTTCACATGAAATCGAGAAAGTACTTGAATCACAATATATGCTGGGTTCGAGCCTGGAGAAGGCACACCAGTCACTGCAAATGTTTGAAACTGGCAGTCAACAATTGAGTGAAGAGCTGGATCGTGTACGGGTACTGAGCCTGACTGATGAATTGACTGCGTTACCCAATCGTCGTGCATTTATGCGCAGACTGGAAGATGAGACTGGACGTGTACAGCGTTACGGGTATCCTCTGGCACTGGTGGTTATTGATCTGGATAAATTCAAATTCATAAATGATCACTTTGGTCATGCTGCGGGTGATGCGGTGTTACGTTCTTATGCCAAGAGTGTGTTATCCATATTCCGCCATCATGACATGGTGTGTCGTTATGGTGGAGAAGAGTTTGCCGTACTCATGACTAATACAGATCAACAAGGTGCAGTCAGTGCGCTTCATAAAATACGAAAGCGTGCTTCCGAGGTTTCCATTCAACATAATGGCGAGACACTGAAATTGCCTACCTTTTCTGCTGGTCTTGCGCTATACAGATCGGGCGAGCCACCCGGTGTACTGATTGAGCGTGCCGATGAGGCACTTTATCATGCCAAAGAGCTGGGACGTGATCGTATCCAGTTGGCTGATGAGGGTGAACGTGAACCAGTGGCCGCCGAGCAGTTCAGCGAACAATAACCAGAAGTCCCTTTATTCAAGGACATGACTTCTGATACCAAAACAGGTGTACTCCTAACCAATCTGGGTTCACCTGATGAACCAACAATCCCTGCTGTACGTCGTTTCCTGAAAGAATTCCTTTCTGATCCGCTTGTGATCCAGTTACCACGCTGGTGGTGGCTACCCCTGTTAAATATGGTAATCCTGAATGTGCGTCCCCCTAAAGTGGCGCGTGCCTATCAAAGTGTCTGGACTGATGAGGGTTCACCTCTACTGATGTATTCCAAAAGACAACAGGAAAAATTACAGAACAAACTGAATGAAAAAGATATTCCAGTCGTGTTGGGTATGCGATATGGTAATCCTTCACTAAAACAGGCATTACAACAATTACAATCTAAAGGTGTAAATAAAATTATTGCCTTGCCTTTATATCCCCAGTATTCGGTAACAACCACCAGAACTTCTATTGAAGAAGTAAATCGTTTATTACAAGCATTATCATGGTCTCCAGAGCTTGACTGTATCGAACACTATTACAATGATGCAGGTTATATTGATGCTCTCGCTAATAGTGTGAAAAGTTTCTGGAATAAAACCGGGCAAGTTGAAAAATTATTATTTTCTTTTCATGGATTACCAAAACGTTATGTTGATGAGGGTGATCCCTATTTTGTTCACTGCAAACAGACTACAAAATTACTGGCAGAGAAATTACAGTTAAAACCAGATCAATGGGAAATAAGTTTTCAGTCCCGTTTTGGGCGTGAAGAGTGGTTACAACCCTACACTGATATTATATTGAAAGAGTGGGGTGAGCAGGGCATAAAAAATGTAGCAGTGATGTGTCCCGGATTTCCCTCTGATTGTCTGGAAACGCTGGAAGAAATTGCAGTGGAAAATAAAAACCTGTTTATCAAAGCAGGTGGGGAAAGTCTTCATTATATTCCTGCACTTAATGATGATGAGGAACACATTACTGTTCTGGCTGATCTGATAGATAAATAAAAAAGGGATGAGTTTTTCCACCCATCCCTTTTAATTTATCTCATAGGAAAAGTTTTAAGCTACATATTTTTCCAGTTCTTCAGAACCACCGATGTGTTTTCCACCAATGAAAATTTGCGGTACTGTATCATTACCAGTGATGGCGCGAACTGAACGCAATGTTGCATCATGACCCAGACTGATTTCATCATAGGTCATTCCTTTTTCCTTTAATAATGCCTTGGCATTGGTACAGAAAGGGCAACCGGGTTTGGTGATAATACTAACGGCTTCAGGTTTTTTGGCAGATGGATTGATGTGGTTCAACATGGTATCGGCACCTGATACTTCAAATGGATCGCCAGGTACTTCCGGTTCAATGAACTGTTTCTCAATCACGCCATTTTTAACCAGCATGGAATAACGCCATGAACGTTTGCCAAAACCTAAATCTGATTTATCCACCAGCATACCCATGCCTTCAGTGAACTCACCATTACCATCGGGAATCAAGGTTACGTTTTCAGCTTCCTGATCTTCCTTCCACGCATCCATAACAAAGGCATCGTTGACAGACATACAAATAATTTCATCGACACCATTTTCCTTGAATACACCAGCAAGCTCATTGTAGCGAGGCAAGTGAGTAGAAGAACAAGTTGGTGTAAATGCACCTGGTAATGAGAACACAATAACAGTCTTGTTATTGAACAGCTCATCACTGCTAACATCAACAAATTCATTGTTTTTACGAGTCTTGAAGGTAATGCTTGGTATCTTCTGTGTTTCTTTATTTTCTAACATGGTTATTTCTCCTTTGCATTAAGGCCTTAAGTTAATTGATGACGCTAGTATCGACTAACCTGATTAATTGGTAAAATCGTTTATATCTACTAAATTGATAGGTATTACCAATCAATAGCCGGAGCAGTTTTAACAGTGAATTTACGGGATCTGGAATATCTGGTTGCGGTGGAGGAGGAGCGCCACTTTCACAAGGCGGCTGAGCGTTGTTTTGTCAGTCAGCCGACCTTAAGTGGTCAGTTGAAAAAGCTGGAGCAGGAGCTGGGTGTATTGCTGGTTGATCGCAATAATCGTCAGGTTGCCATGACCGAGGTTGGACTGGCAGTAGCTGAACAGGCCCGCATAGTCCTGATGGAGGCAAAGGCGATAAAAGAGATTGCCCAGACCTTTCATGATCCCATGGCTGGTGAGTTGCATGTGGGTCTCATACCCACAGTGGCACCGTATTTACTGCCGGTCATTATGCCCATACTTAAAAAGCGTTATCCCAAATTAAAACTGTGGCTGCATGAACAACAAACTGCCGTGTTGTTAAAGCAACTGCGCAAGGCCGAACTGGATTTACTCATACTGGCTCTGCCAGTTGAGACTGATGAATTCAGTGAAATTGATTTATTCAATGAGTCCTTTGTACTGGCCGTGCCCAAGGATGAAAGGCTGGCAAAAAAGAA
>DAOVJZ010000004.1 GCA_030632035.1 Granulosicoccaceae bacterium
AATAAATGCATTGATATCGGCCAGACCATTTTTAAAACCGGCATTTTTCAGAACTGAATCAGTCTCTTTTTGTAATTGCTCCAGCTCTGCCACAATGGGTTGTTTTTCAAGCTGCAAGGTTTGTAGGCCGTCGGTATCCCGTTTCTTCAGAATATCTTTTTCGGCTTTAAAAAATTCCAGTAATTGAGAGAAGAGCAACATCTCTCTTTCAAACAGAGCCTGTATTTGTTGACATGCACTCATGGCCGGTATCCTTCTTTTCGTATTAATGAGATCAGCTAAACAATCTGCTTTCAAAGGCAAGCATTTTGGTAGCCAGTTGAGATGGTTCAATCTCGAATGTGCCATTATCAATTGCTGCTTTGATCGCTTCTACTTTTTGTGTATCCACAACAGGTAACTCCGCAATACTTTCTTCAAGACCTTTCAGCTGTTTTGAAATACTGGTTAGCGTAACAGTGTCACCGGTAGATGATTTGCCTGTGGCATTTGATGAACCACCTTGTTGCTTGTGTTCAGTTCCTACCTGCTTTGATTCATTGCCGTTCTGAATAATACCGCCAGTGTAACCAGTAATTTCTATAGCCATTTTTCCAACCCTCTTACAGTTAATATATCGACCTGAAAATCCAGGTGCTTTAGTTATATGATGAGTTATTTATTATTTAACCCTATGTTTATTAATATGAATTTTCTTAAAACCTCAAATATTGACCTTTGTCACAGGTTTACCCTGACTTCGCCAGAGGCCGTGACTGTGCCATTAATGATTCTTTTTGATTTGGGATTACGAACCTGTATTAAATCCCCTTTGGCACCATCCATCATGGATTTACCACTCATCCTGACTACCAGTCCGTTTGTGATAGCGAGGATAGTCACCATTTGACCGCGCCTTACCAGACGAGGCATTTCCAGATAACTGGCCTGTATTACCTTGCCAGCTGATATGGGTCGCTTTAATACCTTGCCCACTGCCAAATTCAGATCATAGATAAAGTGTTGCCCGGAAATTTTACCGACTTCACGTTTTTCGAGTTTAATATCTGTTGTGCTCACAATATGGCCGCGCATTAACGGGGTTGTGGCAACCACAATTTCTTCATAGATTGCAATCGTGGCAGGGATATAGATAGACCAGGGTTTATCACCCTGACAACGTACACCAACAGTGGTACGTCCTTTCAATTTGCTACCATCGGGAGTGAAGGCCAGAAGTGGTTTGCTGCAGGCGTGTAACCGCAGTCTTGAGTCCAGCTGGCCCACCTTGATTTTGGGCTGGATTGAAAGTTGTGAAGTATTGTCTTGCAGGTAGTCATGGACAGTCTGCTTGATGACATCATGGGACTGGGTATTGGCTGCTAGTAAGGAAGAGCTGATTCCTGACACAAAAAGGAGGCAAATGACTGCCGCTACCCACCTGTTGATTGTGGATATGGTGACAGTATTTAGATGTTTCACGCTTTGTGTCACAGTTTTGACAACCTCTTAATTAATCAAGTTAACTATTTGTTTTTAAAGTTAATGTATTAAACTTTCTACTATAAAACCGTCTGGTTTCTGACATATTTCAGCAAAAATTCATTCCTTGCCAATACCTATGCAATAGTCATGCCGACCTTTGTTTGCTTAAGTCCTTATCTATATGTACCGATACGGGGGTATCTGTGGTGAAAATACTCGTATTTGGAAGGAGAGAAAAATGGCCAATGTACTTGATGGCGTGAATCAAAGAACTCAATTGGTGGGACAGAATCGACTTGAGTTGCTTTTATTTCGGCTAGGCGGAAGCCAGCGTTTTGGTATCAATGTGTTCAAGGTACAAGAAGTGATTCATTGTCCTCCACTTAATTCGTTACCCAGATCCCATCACACTGTTAGAGGTGTTGTCACTATGCGTGGACGCACTTTCCCGGTAATTGATTTGGCTGCAGCCATTGGTAAAGCCCCATTGGGTGATGCAAAAGATTGTTTTGTGATTGTGACAGAATTTAATCGCAGTATTCAGGGATTCCTGGTGGATGCAGTTGAACATATTGTGAATATGAACTGGGAAGATATCTTACCGCCACCCAAAGGGACAGGTAAGAATACTTTCATGACGGCAGTTACCAAAGTAGATGATGACCTGGTCGAAATTATCGATGTAGAACATGTATTGTCCGATATTATGAATCTTTCTACTGATGTTTCAGATGATCTTATTGAGGATGGTCAGGAAAGTGCAGGTAAGCATATTCTTGTTGTCGATGATTCGAGTGTGGCACGTAACCAGATTAAACGTACCCTGGAACAGTTAGGCGTTGAGTGTACGATCGTCAATGACGGCAAAGAGGCGCTCGATCAGTTGAAGGCATGGGCCGATGAAGGCTCGGTTCTGGAAAAGCTGGATATGGTGATTTCCGATATTGAAATGCCGGAAATGGATGGCTATACATTAACGACTGAAATTAGAAATGATCCCAGACTGGCAGATCTTTACGTATTATTGCATTCATCATTGAGTGGTGTATTCAATGATGCCATGGTGGATAAAGTCGGGGCTAATGATTTTATTGCCAAGTTCAGTGCAGATGAACTGGGCAAGGCGGTTATAGATAGACTGGAAGAAATTTGTGGGTCAGGAGATTCAGTTGCCAATGGTTAAGCCACTGGTGGTTTTTCAGAAGTAACATAATTTTTTGTATTTAATTTATTCAGGTAATAAATACACGCTGGATTATCCGTGTTTTCAGGCTTATATTTCTGTATAAGTATGTTGTTAGAAATAAAATAAAGAACTGGTGGTGACGTGACAGAGAAAACAATAAGTCCTGAAGATTATGATAATTTCAGAACTTATCTGGAAAGTGCCTGCGGGATTATTCTTGGAGACAACAAGCACTATCTTGTGACCAGTCGATTAAACCGGCTCATGAAAGAATTCTCTATCTCTTGTATTGGTGAGCTAGTTAAGCAAAGCGATAAAAACAGGCAGCTACATAACCGTATTGTGGATGCCATGACCACTAACGAAACATTCTGGTTTCGTGACAGCCATCCATTTGAGATTCTGAAAGACAAAATCTTGTCTGAATTTTCCGCTGATACCAAACGTAGCCAGCCTTTCAAAATCTGGTCTGCCGCGGCTTCTTCCGGTCAGGAGGCTTACTCCATCAGCATGATGATTGAAGAATTTACCCAATCCAGACCCGGTAGTTTAAGACAGGGTGTCCAGATTGTTGGAACCGATATATCACCCACTATGCTTGAAGATGCAAGGACAGCGCGTTATGACAAGGCAGCCATCCTGAGAGGGATTTCGGAAGAAAGAAAAAAGAAATTTTTTACCGAAAAGGGTATCAAGTGGGAAGTAAACCCTGCAATACGACAACGTGCCAGTTTTACCGAACTGAATCTCATGAGTGATTATGCAACATTGGGTAAATTCGACATTATCTATTGCCGCAATGTACTGATCTATTTTTCTACTGATACAAAACGTGACATCATCACCCGCATGGCACGCACCCTTAATCCTGGTGGTTATTTGTTTGTCGGGGCATCCGAATCACTCAATTACAGCGAAGCCTTTGATATGGTGCGCTGTAATCCGGGTGTAGTTTATAAGCTGAAAGGTTGATTGGAAGATTTTTAACCGCCAAGACGCCAAGGAATTTCAGTAACTGTAGCCCGGATATAGTGAAGTAAAATCCGGGAAATATTTGCTTCAGATTCCACTTCGTTTCATCCGGATTACGGGAAGATAGATCTGCCATTTAAAAACTTGGTGCCTTCGGCAACTGCTCCATGCGTCGCCTAAAGCGCCTACTGTTGGCGCTCTATCTCCTGCATCCATGCAGTCGTGGCGGTAAAAATCTTTTAATTATCGTGGTCAAAAAGACCGCTCCTACAACACAAATTCTCCTCACACCAATGACTTGCGGCAGGAAATGCCGCTTCATCACAAGAAATATCCTCATTTTGCCGCTTTTTTACGGGTAATTTTTACACATCTGTTTTTAACTCACTGAAATAAAACAATAAATGCTTTTTGGCACGTCCATTGCAATGTGTTGAGTGCGATAGAAGAGGATTAATACGCATGGCATTCAACATCGATAAATTATTTGGGATTCATCAACATGCAATCAGTCTACGTTCGCAGCGGGCGGGTCTGTTGGCGGCCAATCTGGCGAATGCAGATACCCCGAATTACAAGGCTCGGGATCTGGACTTTCAGGCAGAGCTCAAAAAAATTCAGAATGGCATGCAAAGCACGGGCATTAAAACAACGCATCCTAATCACATTGGTGGAATGAATGACACTCTCAATACCGATGTGATTTATCGCACACCATCCCAGCCTTCACTGGATGGCAACACAGTAGAAACTCATGTTGAACATGCTGCATTTATGAAAAACGCATTGGACTATCAGGCCAGTATCCGGTTTTTGACCGGTAATATTCAAGGCATGATGACGGCGCTGAAGGGAGAATAATAAATGCCATTGTCACAAATTTTTGATGTTTCAGGTTCAGCAATGATGGCACAGACAGTTCGCCTGAATGCAATTTCGAGCAATCTTGCTAATGCGGAAACAGCAAGTGGCAGTGCGGAAACAGTTTATCGCTCACGCCAGCCGGTTTTTTCCACCATTCTTGAAAATGAAAGAGGCAGTGCAGCTGGCGGTGTCAAAGTACTGGGTATTGTTGAAAGCAGTACACCTGCCAAACAGCTTTATAGCCCTGGACATCCAATGGCGAATGAAGAGGGTTATATCTTTATGCCCAATGTGAATGCAGTTGAAGAAATGGCCAATATGATTTCAGCTTCACGTTCTTTTCAAAGCAATGTTGAAGTAATGAACACAGCTAAACAATTAATGATGCAAACACTGCGGATTGGTCAGTAAGTAAAGGAGAGACCAAATGAGTACGATTGATACAAATGGCAATGATCTGGCTGCATTGGGTCTTGCGTTACCTGAGCAAAAGGTTGAGAAGGCCAAACTTGGACAGGAAGCCTTTTTCGAATTAATGCTGACCCAACTTAATAATCAGAATCCAATGGAACCAATGGAAAATGGTGAATTTCTTGGTCAGATAGCCCAGTTCAGCACCGTTTCTGGTATTCAGGATTTACAAGAATCATTTGCATCGCTTTCCAATGCATTGACATCCAATCAGGCGTTGCAGGCATCCAGTTTGATTGGACGTACTGTGCTTATCGATACAGTTGATTCGAAAGGAAAAGTCACCGCTTCTCTTACAGAAGATGCCAGCATAGTGGGCGCAATCGGAATACCCGTCAGTACCGAACAGGTCATGGTGAATATTACTGATTCAAGTGGCCAACTCGTAAGGCAATTGAACCTTGGAGAACAAAAAGCCGGTGAGCTCGTATTTGCCTGGGACGGGACGATTACAGAGGCAACAGATGATGCAGAGGCAGTTATGGCCGATCCCGGCCAGTATAAATTTTCTGCCACCGTTTTATATGAAGGCAAACCGGAAGGTGTTGTGATGTTGATTGCCGATATTGTTTCCAGCGTCACACTAGGTAAAAACGGAGAAGGAATGAAAGTGAACCTGACTGACAATGGTTCTCTGGATTTCGGTGAAATAAAACGAATCATGTAACGAATAGATTTTATTTAATAAATTTAAATACGAATTAATAACAGGGGAGACAGACCATGCCATTTAGAATCGCGCTCAGTGGACTTAACGCATCATCAGCACAACTGCGTGTTATTGGTAACAATGTGGCGAATGCGAGTACAACCGGTTTCAAAAAGGCACGTACCGAGTTTGGTGATATTTTTGCATCCTCTAATCTGGGTGTAACGTCGAATGCAATTGGTAGTGGTGTTCAGGTATCGGCCGTGAGTCAGCAGTTCAGTCAGGGCAATATTGGTTTTACCGATAACAACCTTGACCTTGCAGTCAGCGGACAGGGTTTCTATGTACTGAATGATAACGGTGTAAATGTATATACCCGTGCAGGTGCCTTTGGTGTGGACCGTGCCGGTTATATTGTGAATACGCAGGCGCAGCGACTTACCGGATTTCAGGCTGATTCCAGTGGTAACATTACGGGTGCAGTAGGTGACTTACAACTCGACACTTCAGATATTGCACCTAATCCAACGACCAGTATTGATATGGCATTGAACCTGGATGCATCGGATAGTATTCCGGGTTCACCTGTGTCAACTACAACGATTACAGCTGCTGCCACTATACTGGATGAGGGTGAAATTGTTGGTAATGCTGAAACTACGCCTGCTTTTAATATTAGAGATAATTATGGTGTCAATAGAAGTGCAACAATCACTTATACGAAAACGGCTGCAAATACATGGTCAGCAGTACTTAACGACACAGTGAGTGGTAACAGTTTTACAGCCACTAGTTCGATAGATACCAGTGCAGGTGCTGGCAATCCAGCATCTCCATCAACACTTACATTTAACTGGGTGCCGGAAACAACAACGGGAGCTCAATCCCCCGTTGTTATTACAATGAATACATTACCGATTACTCTTGCTGTAGGTGGTACTACCAGTATTCCGGGTACAGGTGCTGCAGCAAATGGTAGTGCTCAAGGTGGATTCGATCCGACCAGTGCCAGTTCTTATAACAACTCTACTTCACTTTCGACTTTTGATTCATTAGGGTCAGAACATTTGACGACCATGTATTTTAGACAGACCAATCAGGCGAATGAATGGGAGGTATTCACCTATTCAGATGGTACACGTGTCGATGCAGCGTCGGGTGTGGGTGATCAACTAATTTTCTCTACGGCAGGTATTTTGTCAACACCACCTGCACCCTCAAATATTATCATACCGCTTTATAGCCCAGGTGGTGGTGCTGCCGATATGAATATCAAACTGGAAGTAGCTGATCTGACTCAATACGGTAGTGTGTTCAGTGTGAATGCATTGGTACAGGATGGTTTCACTACGGGTCGTTTGAGTGGTATTGATATTTCAGATACGGGTGTTGTTACAGCACGATTCACGAATGGTCAATCAAGAACGCTGGCACAGGTTGCATTGGCTAACTTTAGTAACTCACAGGGTTTGCGTCAGTTGGGTGATACCAGTTGGGCGGAAAGTTTTGAATCCGGTGCAGCACTGGTCGGTGCTCCCGGTAGTGGTAGTTTGGGCTTGATTCAATCGGGTGCATTGGAAGGTTCTAATGTGGATCTGACAGAACAGTTGGTAAACATGATTACCGCACAAAGAAACTTCCAGGCCAATGCACAGGTAATTACCACAGCGGATACTGTAACGCAGACCATTATTAATATCAGGTAGTAGGGAAGGTATTACCCGCCAACTAAATGAGAAATATTTGAGGTAGTTAAAATATGGATCGTATGCTTTACATTGCCATGAATGGAGCCAAGCAGACTATGACTGCACAGGCAATCACGGCAAACAATTTGGCCAATGTGAACTCAACTGGTTTTCGTGCCGATCTGGCGGCAATGATGAGTTTACCAGTCAGTGGCACCGGTTTTGCATCGCGTGTTTATTCTGAAACTGAAAATCCTGATGTTGACTTTCAATCAGGTGCAATCATCCCAACAGGTAATGAACTGGATGTAGCAATTAGTGGTGACGGATGGCTCACAGTACAAACACCCGATGGTAACGAGGCCTATACCCGTGCTGGTAATCTGCAAGTGTCGGCACAAGGTGGGTTTCTAACAACCGTTAACGGGCTTCCACTTTTAGGTAATGGTGGTCCTGTTTCGATTCCACCCTATGAAAAAATAGAAATTGCATCTGATGGCACAATTTCTATTCTACCTGTTGGTCAGGAACCTGGTACGTTATCTGTTGTAGATCGTATTCGGCTAGTTAATCCAGCCAAAGAAGATTTGTTCAAGGGGACTGATGGTTTATTTCGTCACCGCAATAATGAAACAGCAATACCGGATATCAATGTCGCATTGTTAGGTGGTGCGCTGGAAAGCAGTAATGTAAACGCAGTGAGTGCTTTGGTGGATATGATTAATCAGGCACGTAGTTTTGAGATGCAAGTCAAAATGATGAAAACGGCTGATGAGAATGAACAGACATCGGCACGATTAATGCAAATAAATTAAAAACCCGATTATGTGACAGGATATTGTCACATGATGTTGATTGGAGAATATTATGGAAAGAGCTTTATGGATTGGTAAAACAGGTCTTGATGCCCAGCAAAACCGGCTGGCCGTTATTTCCAATAACCTTGCCAACGTTAATACCAATGGGTTTAAACGTGATAGAGCTGTATTCGAAGATCTGTTGTACCAGAATCTGAGACAGGTAGGTGGTTCGACTTCGCAGAGTACTGAGTTACCAACAGGTAAACGTCTGGGTACGGGTGTCAGGATTGTGGCAACCGAAAAGCTCCATACTCAAGGCAACGTTATTCAAACAGAAAACCAACTGGATATGGCGGTTAATGGCCGCGGTTTTTTTCAGATATTGTTACCCGATGGGTCAACAGCCTATACACGTGATGGTTCATTCCAGACAGATTCACAAGGACAGGTAGTCACATCATCTGGTTATCAATTACAGCCTGCTATTACTATTCCAACCGATGCCATCAGTGTCACTATTGGCAGTGATGGTACTTTTTCATCACTATTACAGGGCAATCCAACACCCATTACCTTAGGTAATTTACAACTGGCTGATTTTGTTAATCCGGCAGGTTTACAATCGGTTGGTGAAAATCTGTATCTGGAAACTTCATCCAGTAGTACAGCAACAACAGGGACGCCAGGGCAGAGTGGTTTGGGTGGATTAATACAGGGCTCATTGGAAAGTTCGAACGTGAATGTGGTGGAAGAACTGGTCAATATGATCGAAACACAACGTGCGTATGAAATGAATTCCAAGGTGATATCAACGGCCGATGGTATGTTGCGTTATGTAAGTAATAACCTGTAGTGGTAGTGCAGGAGTGACGAGCAAGGTACAAAGATAATATGAACCAAAATATAATCACATTGATAATCGCAATATTTCTGGTGCTGATAAGTGGATGCGCATCCGAGCAACTGGCGCGTGACCCGGAATATGCAGCAGTCAGACCTGCTGCAATGAAGCCACAGGAATACAGTAATGGTTCAATCTATCAAGCCGGTTATGATATTCGTTTATATGAAGATCCGCGTGCGCGCAGGGTAGGAGATATCTTAACTATTTTATTGATAGAACAAACTGATGCGAGTAAGTCAGCGACAACCAGTCTGGAAAAAGACACAACTAATTCAATTACAAACCCGACTATCCTTGGTTCAACACCCAATTTTAATACGCCGGGCGTTCTTCCATTGGATAGCAACAGAAACAATAACCTGGGAACCAGCCTGGGATCGGCTCATGATTTTGAAGGGGAGGGTAAAAGTGCCCAGAGCAACAGTTTGAGCGGCAGTCTTTCTGTCACCGTGGTTGAAGTACTGCCTAATGGAAATCTGGTTGTGCGGGGAGAGAAGATTCTTTCCCTGAATCAGGGTGATGAATATGTGCGTGTTTCAGGCATTGTACGGACACAGGATGTAACATCCACGAATACGGTGTTATCAACACAAATTGCCGATGCCCATATCTCTTATGGTGGTAGTGGCATGGTTGCTGATAGTAATAAACTGGGTTGGTTGGCAAGATTCTTTGTCAGCGCAATTATGCCATTTTAAAAATGCAGGAGCGACGGCCTCCGTCGCGATAGAAAAGGCAGAGTCGGTATGATGAAAACTAGATTAAACAAAACACCATGGTTCCAGGGAATTCTTGCCTTGCTGTTATTCCTGTTTATAGGCATTGCTCAGGCAGAGCGTATCAAAGACATCACTTCTGTTGCCGGCGTGCGTAGTAACCAGTTGATTGGTTATGGTCTTGTTGTTGGCTTGAATGGTACTGGTGATCAGACTACTCAAACACCATTTACAATCCAAAGTATCAAAAGCATGCTGGCTCAATTTGGTGTCACATTGCCACCGGATGCAAATCCACAGTTAAAAAATATTGCCGCTGTTGTTGTACATGCCAACTTACCTGCCTTCGCTAAAGTGGGTCAGACCATTGATATCACCGTTTCATCACTGGGTAATGCAAAGAGTTTGCGCGGTGGCAGTTTGTTGATGGCACCCTTAAAAGGTGCTGACAATAAAGTGTATGCTATGGCGCAGGGTAATCTGGTCGTAGGTGGCTTTGGCGTATCAGGTAATGATGGTTCCAGTATTACAGTTAATATTCCGAGTGTTGGTCGAATTCCTAACGGTGCAACAGTTGAACGCACCGTGCAAACATCGTTTGCACAAAATGGCCCTTTAATTTTGAATTTACATACAGCTGATTTTACAACTGCGATTCGTGTATCCGATGTTATCAACGAGTCAGTTGGAAAAGGCTCGGCCAAGGCTATCGATGCAACAAGCATTCGTGTTAGCGCGCCTTACACACCGGAACAACGTGTTGCTTTTATTTCGTTAATCGAAAACCTGAAGGTCAATCCGGGACAAGCAGCCGCCAAGGTGATTATTAATTCACGTACCGGTACTGTTGTGATCGGTCAGAATGTACGCGTTATGCCGGCGGCTATTTCACATGGTAATTTGACGGTAACGATTACATCTAAACCAATTGTAAGCCAGCCCGGCCCCTTGGCAGGTGGCAGTACCGTCGTTGTGCCAACGACAGACATTGAAGTGAAACAGGAAAAGAAACGGATGTTCCTGCTGGATGCAGGTGTTTCACTTAATGAAGTAGTACAGGCAGTCAATCAGGTCGGAGCCGCACCGGGTGATTTAGTGGCAATACTGGAAGCATTAAAAGAATCGGGTGCGTTAAAGGCCGAGTTAATTATTATTTAGGTGTAGAGCATGAAACCCATTGTTGCCGATGCTGATGTTTATACCGACTTTAACGGGTTGGCACAACTGCGTCGTGACGTACGTAACGAATCACCTGAAGCAATCGCAAAGGTTGCCGAACAATTTGAGGCTTTGTTTTTGCAAATGATGTTAAAAAGTATGCGTGATGCCAGTTTTGGTGATGAAATCTTTGATTCATCGCAGAGCGATATGTATCGAGATATGTTTGATCAACAAATTGCGATTACGTTATCAAAGCGTCGTGGTTTGGGATTGGCGGATATGCTGGAACGACAATTATCGAAGGGTGCAGATTCTATGAATGTTAATCCCAAACAGGATGCAGACAACACATTGGCGATGTTACGTCGTAATGCATTGTCTGATGTTCAGCCAGCTATGCCATTTAATCCGGCACCACAGAAAAATACCCATGACATATATAAATCTAAACAGCATTTTATAGAAGGTGTATGGCCTCATGCACAACATGCAGCAGAATCGTTAGGTGTTGATCCAGCCGTGTTGGTTGCACAAGCCGCACTGGAAACAGGGTGGGGCAAACATTCTATGAAATATTCAAATGGTGAGCAAAGTCATAATCTGTTTGGTATCAAGGCAGATAGTCGTTGGCAGGGAAGAACAGTTTCTGTCATGACAACCGAATATGCTGATGGTGTGGTTAGCCGTCAGCGCGCAAATTTCCGTGCTTATAATTCTCCCAAAGAGAGTTTTGATGACTATGTGAATTTCATCAAGGACAGCCCCCGTTATCAGGAGGCGCTGGGTCAGGGACACAATGCCTACGGTTATATCCGTGAATTACAAGAGGCTGGATATGCCACCGATCCTGCTTATGCTAATAAAATCATGCATATACTAAAGGGAGATACTTTTAGTAGTGTACTAAATGACTTAAATATTAGTAAAAACGGGCCGATAAATAATACAAAGGATAAGGCAGGATGAGAAACTCAGACTGTATCCTGGAGGTGATTTATGGCTGATCCGTTAAGTACGGCAGTATCTGGACTACTTGCTGTCCAACGTTCGCTTGCCACGGTGAGTCATAACATTTCCAACGTCAATACTGAAGGCTATAGTCGTCAGCGCGTAGAAAATTCCACACGTATACCAGAATTCACAGGTGTTGGTTATATTGGAACCGGTGTTAAAACTGATACCGTTCAACGCACATTTAATAATTTTATTTATGAGCAGGTAGTGACAGCCTCTTCTTCTTTCAATCAGGAAGACAGCTTTGTTGCGATGATTAACCAGATAGATAATATGCTAGCTGATCCTAATACCGGATTAAGTGCATCACTGGAGCGGTTTTTTAGTGCAGCACAGGATGTGGCCGATGATCCTACATCAATCCCTGCCAGACAGGCACTGATTAGCGAAGGTGATGCACTGGTTAATAATTTTCAGATATTTGATCAACGTTTTGATGATATCAGCACAACTATTAATAATACTATTGAGGCAACAACAGAAGATATAAATTCACTGGCTCTGGATATTGCATCGGTTAATAAAGCGATTACAGAAACCAGAGGTTCGATTAATGATCAACCCCCTAATGATCTGCTCGACAAGCGTGATTTATTGATTAAACAATTAGCTGAATTGGTTTCTGTTGATACCTTTGAGCAGGATGATGGCGCAATAAATGTATTTATTGGTAAAGGGCAATCACTGGTAGTAGGCATTAATGCACAACAGCTATTTACTACACTGGATCCACTCGATCCAAGCCGCCTTGAAGTAGGTGTCAAGCTGGGTACATCTTCCAATGTAAATGTCATTTCTGAATTTTTAACTGGCGGTTCATTAGGTGGAGCGTTGAGTTTTAGAAAAAATGTATTGGATGATGTGATTTCAGAAGTGGGCCGGGTCGCATTGGGTCTATCAACTGATTTTAATACACAGCATCGTCTGGGACAGGATCTGAACAGTGTTCTGGGCGAAAACTTTTTTACTGTTTCTGCGACCAAGGTTGTTGCAAGTACCAATAATTTAGTCAGTTCCGGTATCAGTGTGGCAATTTCTGATGTTAACCTGCTTGAACCAAGCGATTATGAACTCACTTACAATGGAAGCAATCAATTTACATTAATCCGAATTACTGATGGGACTGTAACCAGTATTGATACAGGTGGAGTATATCCTTATACCAGCTCGGTCATTGATGGATTTACTATTGATATCAATGCGGCTCCTTCACAAGGGGATATCTTTTTATTACGGACAACTTCCTATGCTGCACAGGATCTTGGTCTTGCTATTACTGATGCTCAGGATGTGGCGGCAGCGGTTCCAATTCGTACCAATGCCTCACTCAATAATACCGGCGATGCAGTGATTGATTCCGGGCTGGTGACAGATCGGGCCAGTTTTGTGAGTGATACCTACACTATACATATGGCCGATAATGCCAATGCGACGACTGGTGGTGGAGTGGGTGCGATTACCGAGGATGGTGATAGCACCGTGCAATATGAACTTAGCATTAATGGTAACCTCATTTATACTCAGGGTGAAGGTGATCCAGTATTGGCCAATTTGACGGCACTGGCAGCAGAGGTTAACGCTGATGTTTCCACTACTGGAGTCAGGGCATATGTCGATGCAGCAGGTACAACTATGTATCTGGTTAATGACCCTCCTACGGCATTACCGATCACTGTTACTGAAACCTTAAACACTACAGCAGGTGTGGTGGAGGATGCTGATATTATAACCGGATATTTTGGTTCGGGGTTGACAGGTTCGACAACACCAAGTGCAACTATTACATTCAGTCAGCCCGCCAATGATTACATCGTGATTGACAGCGGAAACAATGTTGAAGCCAGCGGTACTTATACCCCAGGCAATAATATTACCTTTAACGGTATTCAAGTCAGTATTACCGATACGGCCAATCTTGGAGATCAGTTTACTGTGTTACCTAATACAGGTGGTGTGAGCGATAACCGCAATGCCTTGTCACTTTCCGCCCTGCAAACAAACAGAAACCTGGATAATGGTAGTTCTACTTATCAGAGTGCTTATGGCAAAATGGTGGCCACAGTCGGTATCCAGACAAGACAGGCAGAAATCACGCGCGATGCCAATGAAGCCTTGCTATTTCAGGCCGAAGAAGCGCATTCTTCCTTATCGGGTGTCAACCTGGATGAAGAAGCCGCCAATATGATTAAATTTCAGCAATCCTATCAGGCTATTGCACAGGTTATAGCCACCACTGATCTCATTTTCCAGACATTGATTAATGCAGTATCGAGGTAAAGGTTATGAGAATATCGAGTAACCAGATGCAGTTACAGGGGTTGAATTCACTTTTGCAACAACAGGCAAAGCTGATCGACTCCCAACTGAAATTATCGACAGGCAAAAGAATCAATACCCCCTCAGATGATCCTGTTGGTTCTGCCGCCGTCCTGAATATTTCACAGCAATTAAAAATCATCGCACAGTATACGGAAAATGCCGAAACAGCCAAGGAACGCCAACAACTGGAAGAAAGTGTCTTAATAAGTGTTGGAAACGTAATAAGACGGGCCAAGGAATTGGCAATAACAGGCAGTAATTCACCAGTGGGTAGCGGAGGCCGGGCAGATATTGCGCTGGAAATCAGGCAACGTTTATCCGAGCTTGCCGATCTGGCAAACACAACTGATGCCAATGGTGAATATATCTTTGCCGGATTTCAGGGACACACAAAACCCTTTAGTGCCAATCTGGATGGTACCTACACTTATAATGGTGATCAGAATCAGCGTTTCTTGCAGATAAGTTCAGATAGACAAGTTGCAGATCGTGATGCAGGTTCTGATGTTTTTCAGCGCATTAAAGATGGTAATGGCACATTTTCAGTTATTGATAATGCCAATAACACAGGTAACAGCATTATTAATACCGGTAATGTTTCTGATATCACAGCCATTGATGGTGATACCTATAGTCTGATATTTGGAGAGGATACGACTGCAACGACAGCTAATGTTGCCGGCTTTTCCTTTAATGATGATTTGGCTACCCCTGACCTGATCGACTATACGTTAGATATTAATGGAACAACTGTATATTCTATTGATGAAGCAGATACACCAGTGTCAACACTTCAGGGTTTAGCGGATGAAATTAATAATGATGTGGGTACAACTGGTGTACGTGCCTATGTAAATGGTGGCCAGCTCTTCCTGGCAAATGACTCGCCTTCAAGCACAGATATTGTGGTGACCGAGACCATGGCTGGATTTAGTGATGCACTTGATAATATAGATACTTTTTTTGGCAATAACCTGACCGCAACTGATACCAGCAAAAGCATTACATACAATGCTGCCTCTGCTGCCAACTATATTGTACTGGATAGCAGTAACAACATAGAAACAACGGGTGCTTATGTATCAGAAGGTTCAATTACTTTTAATGGTATTACCACCAGTGTTAAAAATGATCCCAACAATGGTGATCGATTTACTATTAGCCCAAGTAAAAACCGGGATATATTCACTACCCTGAATGATCTGGCACAGGCATTGGAAACAGGAGGTGGTGGCACCACAGAAACAAATGCTTTTAATACTATTAACCGCATGCTACTCGAACTGGATAATGCCGAAAACAATATCCTCACTATCCGGGCGGGGGTTGGTGGCCGCCTGAACACCATTGATGATCAAAAAAACTTCAATACAGATTTTTCTTTAAATCTGGAAGCAAATCGTTCCAGACTGGAAGACCTGGATTACACCTCTGCTATCACTGAATTTGAGCAATTAATGACAGGATTGCAAGCGGCACAAGCCTCTTTTGCGAGAATACAGGGATTGTCTTTGTTTAATTATCTTTAAGATAGATAGTTAATAACCTGATAAGCCTTTATAGTTTTCCTCAGCCAGATGTGTCCGTGGATCATTTTGGGTTCAGGTAATTACCCTATGGTGTGAAATAAGGCAATTCTGACTATTATTATCTAATATCAAAGTATGAGTTATTTCCTATGAGTGGGGCAGTAGTGAAAGAGAACAAGTTGCTTGATAAAGCACGGAAGTTTATTGAATCAGGCAACCTTGATGAAGCCGAGGGCTTGTTAAATAAATTATTAAATAAAAGCAAAAAAAACATTGAGGCTTTATTTTTATCGGGGTGTATTAAATTTAATAGAAATGAATTTAGCAAAGCGGTTGATATATTTAAAACAATTTTAAACAAAAACCCAGAGAATTTGTCTATACACCTTAATCTAGGTGTGGCATTGAATGGTCTAAAAGATTATGACAATGCAATGTTACATCTTAAGAAGGTTATATCTAAACAGCCGGATAATTTTATTGCCCATTATAATTTGGGAAGTTCATATAAGCATCTCCAACTCTACCAAGAAGCAAAATCTTCATATCTCAAGGTTATATCAATCAATCCAGACTATAAACCAGTATATGGGAGTATAGGGTTTATTTACAACAGACTGGGTGAATATCAGGAAGCAGCAAATGCTTTCTTGAAAGAGGTTGAGTTGAAACCTTCTGATAATGCTTATGTGAATTTAATGGCATCTTTAAACGAAGTTAAATCACCTCAGGTATATAAATATGCTTTAGATGCTATTTCATTACCTAATGCAACTAACGCTCTTGTTTATGCATATTCTGTTTTAATTGATGCCTGCGACGGGGATGTGGTAGAGCAGATTCAGGACAAGGTATTATCTATTGCAAGTAGAGATGAAATAAAGACAGGTGTTTTACAGGATATACTTTTAGTCTCGAATAGCCGTTCAAATATTGATCCTGAAACCATATTTTATATACATAAACTTTGGGGGAAGAGGGTGTTGAATGGTTGTGAACAGCATCATTATTCTAAACAGATATCAACTACTGACAAGCTTCGTATTGGTTATCTTTCAGCAGACTTCCGTGCACATTCTGTTGGAATGTTTATTCATAATATTATTCGATCACATAATAAAGATTTATTTGATATTTATTGTTATTCGAACACATCTAGCAAAGACTCATTAACAAACAATATTATTGAGGCTGCTCATAATTATATTGATGTGAGCTTGATGACGGATAAGGAAATAGCAAACAAGATTCATGATGATGGAATACACATACTGGTTGATCTTGCAGGGCACACAACAAATACTGGTGTTGGTGCCTTGGCATACTCACCAGCACCGGTTCAAATTACCTATCTTGGATATCCAAATACCACAGGATTGGAAACAGTAGATTATCGTATAACTGATAATTATGCAGAAAGTGATGAAGGGACATTGTATTTAGAAGAGTTACTCAAGATGCCAAGTTCATTTTTATGTTTTGGGGATTTTATAGAAAGAGAAATAGAGAGTGTAGTACCTGCCGCAAGAAATAATTATATAACGTTCGCATCATTTAATAATATTAGAAAATTAACGCCAGACGCTATACGTGTTTGGAGCAATATACTTAAAGAAGTAGAACATTCAAAGCTGATATTAAAAGCGAGTCGTATTGCTTTAGATTATGTGAAAGAAAATATTTTACTTATGTTTAAACGTCATGGTATTGAAAAAGAACGTATTGTACTTCGGGGGCTAACTGCTTCTAAAGCCGAACATCTGGATATGTATAATCAGGTTGATATTTCATTAGATACTTATCCATATAATGGTACAACGACAACCTGTGAAGCATTATGGATGGGTGTACCTGTGATCACTTTAGTCGGGAAACAACATGCACAACGTGTTTCATATTCAATATTAAAGAATATTGAAGTTGAAGATACTATTACATTTACAGAAGAAGAATATATAGATAAAGCTGTTGAATTGGCCACTAATCCTGAGAAATTAAAATCCTTGCGAGCAAGGATACCGACTGCAATCCGTGAATCAATATTGTGTAATCCTGAGAAATTTACCCGCCAACTGGAAGATTTATACCGTCAGGCATGGGGGAAAAAAATGAGCAATGAATATTCTAATGGAGCAATTAGCGATTCTCCTCAATCTGTTAAGCCAGAGGAAATTCAAATAAATAATACAATAGAAACATCTGGTAGCATTCAACCAGAGTCAGGCCAATGGGTTGATTATATTGCTCGGTTTCCTTACGCAATAATATTACTTCCTATATGGGAGAGATATCTTAATGAGCATGGGCAGGATAAAGTATGGCTACTACATCAAATGGCGCTAGACTATTATGCCGCTGCTCATGAACAGAATGTTTCTGACAAAATACATCAACAGTGTTTACAGGCCGGCTATCAAATATTATTACAATTACTTGATGTTTCTGAAAACATATCAATATTACAATCTTTTGCAAGAATTGCCATAGAGCTTAAAGAGTATAACTATGCCCTTCGTGCACTTGATTCTATATCTAAAATGCTTACAAGAGATGAAAAGATGGATTTATCTGAGCCTTTTATTTCCGTGAGCGAGAATTTTGAAGTGCAGGATCCTGAAGGTGAAATAGGTGAATGGGTTGCCGGGGCTGTGTTGAAAAAAACAAGGCAATTACAGGAATTAGTGGTTATAAATGAGGCACAAGATACAGAAGTGGAGAAGGATAGTAACAAAACAAGACGATTGCATATAGGAGGAAAGCAGGCTCATCCGGAATGGGAAATAATAAATGCAATTGCTGCACCTGAAGTTGATCATGTCGGGAATGCAAAGGATTTATCACGTTTTGAAGATAATACATTCTCAGAACTATATGGATCACATGTGCTTGAGCATTTTGATTATGCAAAAGAACTTAATGAGGTGTTGCTGGAATGGTACAGGGTGCTCAAGCCAGGTGGAAAGTTATATATCAGCGTGCCTGATCTCAATGTGTTGTCAGAGTTAATTCTAAAAAAAGATAAGCTGGATTTAAATCAGCGATTTCATGTAATGCGAATGATGTTTGGAGGACAAGTTGATGAGTACGATTACCATAAAGTGGGTTTAAACTTTGATTTTTTACAGAGTTATCTTATAGAAGCCGAGTATACCAATATAAGGAAGGTAGATGAATTTAGTATTTTTGAGGATACAAGTAATTTTAAGCCATATGGTGTGCCAATTAGTTTGAATGTGATTGCTGAAAAACCAGAAGTAAAGAAAACAGGTGATAAAAAGATCCTTACCGCAGCAAAAGCTATCGATATATTTAGTGATGATACGTTTTTGGTGTCTTATCCAAGGTCGGGTAATACATGGATGCGCTTTATGCTTGCATCAGCTTTAAAAACAA
Organism: Granulosicoccaceae bacterium; assembly: GCA_030632035.1. Lineage (GTDB taxonomy): Bacteria > Pseudomonadota > Gammaproteobacteria > DAOVJZ01 > DAOVJZ01 > DAOVJZ01. The sequence continues at coordinate 19,131 of DAOVJZ010000004.1, forward strand.
CAGGAGAAGTTAATTTTTCAAATATAGAAGAGTTTATACCAGACTTGTATAGTAATAGTAATATAAGTTTGTCAAAAATAGTAAGACCTAGGATTATTAAATCTCATGAGAAATATAATCCAGGTTATCCCAAAGTGATTTATATGTATCGAGATGTAAGAGATGTATTAATGTCATTTTTTTATTATTTAAACAAGATTGGCAATGATTTTATTTTTGATGATTATTTTGAAAAATTTCTTACTAAAGATTTGGTTTCAACCAGATGTGATTTTAATATTGGAACTTGGTATGAAAATTTGACTAGTTGGTTTGAACATAAGGATGAGATTGTACTGGTTAAATATGAAGATATATTAGAACATCCAGTAGATGGGATATGTAATATTTTTAACGGACTCAATCTTGAATATGATAAAAATATTATAAAATCGATTGTTGATAAGCATACTTTTTCCAAGATGCAATCAAAGGAAGAATCAGAAAAAGACAAGGATATTGCTTACCTTAAAAACTCTGAAAAGAGTCTTTTCATTCGTAAAGGAAAAAGTGGAGAGTGGAAGGAATATCTTACCGATAGGCATAAAGATCGGATCAAGGAACTTTATGGAGAGATATTAATCGAGCTAGGTTATGAGCAGGATACAAATTGGTAGACTTTGGAGCCAAAAATAGTAGAAAACCTTGGACTATATCTTTCTGCTTCCCAAACGTACGATATTTAGTAAATATTCTTTAATTTTATGTGATATCTAGTGTTTTAGTATATTAATATGTATTAAAATACTTATATTGCAATAATATAACTATATGATATAAATAGATTTTATCTATATTACCTGTTTTTAGGAGTTTTAGGAAAATATTTGAAGAAATATTTAAAGATTCCTTCAAACCTGTCGATGACAGTACCGGGAGCGGTGAATATTTCCAATTTGTGGAAGTATATCCGCTAGGTATAAAGCTCTACCTTCGGTGCAACCCTGCGCTGGCCCAAGCCGCGTGGGGTTTATTGTTTCTGAGGGTTATAGGAGAAAATATAATGGCTCAAATT
>DAOVJZ010000116.1 GCA_030632035.1 Granulosicoccaceae bacterium
CGTTTGGCAGAGTGCGTTAAACATCCAGAAGCTATAATTTCAGTTTTTTAAATATGAATTCAGGGATGTGCATAATAACCAGCATAATAATACGCCAGAACCAGGGTAGATAGACTATGTTCTTTTTCTTGTTAATAGCACGTTGAATACCTTGTGCGATGGTCTCCGATTTTGCCCATAGCGGTCCTTTGGGGAAGTCTCTGGTCATCGGGGTATCCACAAAACCTGGCTTGATAGTGAGCACCTGTACATTGCTATCAGACAGACGATTGCGTAATCCTTGCATGAATATAGAGATTGCTCCCTTGGCTGTACCGTATATATAGTTACTTTGACGACCACGGTCACCCGCGACAGATGAGATAATGGCAATTGTGCCTTTGCGTTCCTGTTCAAAATAATTGGCTATGGTTGTGAGCAGGGAAAGGATACTCAGACAATTGATATCGAGCTCTTTATAGGTTTTATCCCATGATTGCTGGCATTCACGTTGATCGGGCAGGGTACCATGTGCAATCAAGACGACATCAAGTCCGCCCATGGATTCAATACTTTCATTAATCAAATTCTCGTGCTGTTCACTGTCAGTAATATCCAGTACTTTTGAATAGACGGAAACGGCACCACGAGTTTTTAGATCGGTGGAAATAACATCCAGCTTTTCCTGATTACGTGCAACCAGAAACAACTCGCATTCCTCAGCAGCAAACAGCCTGGCTGTTGCCATAGCAATAGTCGAGGTTGCACCAACGATTAATATTTTACTCATTTAAATAGCCACCCTGCGCCAGAAGCTGGAAGAAAAACGGGGATCAATATATTGACTGAATTTTTCCCAGTTTGGATAAAAATATTTAAAGTTTTCTGCTGACATGCGTGCATCCTTGGCCGGATACAAACGTCCTCCCGCATTTTTTAACAGTATATCGAGATTATCCAAAAGTTCGAACGTATTTTTATGTCGGTTTGGAAAATCCAGCGCCAGGGTAATACCGGGTTTTGGGAAAGACAGCATACCAGGGGATTTAATATCACCAAATACTTTTAACACACTCAGAAAGGAGCCGGAACGGGCGCGACTGATCTCGTTCAGGATGTTGCGGATAGCTTCTTTGCCGTGTTCATGCGGAACAACGCATTGATATTGTACAAAGCCCTCCTTGCCATACATGCGGTTCCAGTGATTAACACCATCAAGTGGATAAAAAAATGGATCATAATGCTGTGTGCCTTGCCAGCGACGCAGAAACTGTTTGTTGTAGTAAAGAGAATTAAACGCCTTGAGTGTGTAGCTATTTAACAGAGAGAAGGGCAATTCAACAGGGAAGGGCAGTTTTCTTCCCGGCGCACGTGGTGGATCAGAACTTAATTCTGTCGCATGATTGGCGCGCATGAAAAATCCACGCCCGAGAGCTTTATCTTTTGCCAGACAATCAATCCATGCCACGGTATATTCAAACAAATTGTTAGACTCTTCTGACAATTCAAAAAACTCATCAAGATTAGCAAACCGGATAGATTCTATATTCATATAAGGTGTATGGATCTTTTGCAACTGAAGCTCAGCCCAAAGAACCATGCCAGTTAAACCCAGTCCGCCAATTGTTGCCTCAAACATCTCCTTGTTTTCCGCTGGTGAGCAGTTCAACCGAGTGTCATCAGAGCGTTGTAATTCAAATTGCGTAACAAATTTTCCGAAAGTACCGTTGCGATGATGGTTTTTACCGTGCACATCATTGGCAATTGCACCGCCAACAGTTATGAATTTGGTTCCTGGAGTGACAGGTAGAAACCAACCTTTTGGAACAATCAGCTCAAGTATTTCTGAAAGTAAAACACCAGCCTCACATCGCAATATGCCGGTTTCCGTATCAAAATGAATAAAATGGTCCAGACCACGCGCATCAAGCAAGATGCCTTCATTATTTAAACAGGAGTCACCATAACTACGTCCATTACCAAAAGGCAGGAGTGGTTTGCCGGAATGGTTTGGCCATTTATCAGATAACCAGTGTAACGTATGGATTTCGTGTTGTGCCTTGGGATAACCACCCCAAGAGCGATAACGGGATTCACTCATGATGCCAGCCAGAAAATAATGGCGCCGATACCTGCTATTAAAATACTGGCGACATCACGTAATGCAAATACAATTGGATCATCATGCATTTCGCCACGATGTGTTTTAAGCCAAACACGGCTTATCCAGTATAAAAAGAGAGGGCAGAGCATCCAGACATACTCGGGATGCGTATACAGAGCCTTGATATTGGGGCTATCGATATATAACGCCAATATCAGTACTGAGATAAACCCACTCCCGATACCCATCATGCGTAATAAGGATAAATCGTCAAACTGATAGCCACGACCTGCTATTTTATCTTTATCAAAAGATTGCATTAACAGCAGTTCGGAGTAGCGTTTAACTAACGCCAGACTGAAAAAAATAAAAATGGAGAAATTTAGCAGCCAGAATGACAGTTCAACATTAATAACATAAGCGCCAGCAATAATACGCATGGTATACAAACCAGCCAGAAATAAAACATCAATCAAAGCAATCGATTTAAATTTCAGTGAATAGCCCAGTGTGATAACAAAATAGACAATCAGAGCAAGGAAGAAGTTAATGGGTAATTGCATAGCAATGACGCTACTCGCCAGCAATAATAAGGCACCAATAATAATGCCGTGGGTGATTGGCACACTTCCAGAGGCGAAAGGACGATTGCGTTTAGTCGGATGTTGTTTGTCAGCCTCTAAATCAGCTAAATCATTAATAATGTAAACAGCCGAAGCACATAGAGAAAAGGCGACAAAGGCCTCAGCAAGAGAAATGATGAGTTCGGTTTCTGAAAGTTTATGTGCGGCGATTAGCGGCACAAATAACAGGAGATTTTTTACCCACTGGTGAAAACGAAAAAGTCTTAAATAGGCCATTGTTTTAATTATAAGTCAGTTACAAATTAAATTTGATGTTTTCTCTCTAGTATCAACATGGATACAATACCAATTACCACAGCAAACCATAATGTAGCTATACGGCAGACCAGCGTTGCTGCAATTGCTACAGGGATTGAAACACCTGCCAATATCAATAATCCCCCCATGGCTGCTTCTGTACTACCCAAACCACCGGGGATAAAAGAAATGGCTCCAGCAATCATGCTGGCCCCGTAAATTCCAACAGCAACCGGCAAGCTGATCTCTGCGCCCAGAAACTCAAGAATATAATAAAATGCAACACCTTCAGCTCCCCAGGCAATAATACCTATCAATAATGAACCTAGCAAAAGCTGACGTTTCATTAAATCCAGTGAATGCTGGGCCATTTCCAGCAAATTTCCAATCAGTGTTTTTTCAGACAGTTGTAAACGTCGAGACAGCCACAGTCTGATTTTATCCATAATACGATCTGTTGCCAGTATCAGAAGCAGGGCACAAACCAGAAATGCAACCAGATAGAAGCCCCAACTAAAATCTTCTATCCAGTAAAAGAGCAGGGCTGCCAGCATTAATACTGCAAACACATCAAGAATACGTTCAGTTACCAATGCAGCTAGACTTTGTTTATAGCCAACACCATATTGATTCAGATAAACCGAACGTATGGCTTCTCCGGCCTTACCTGGTGTTGTTGTAAAGGCAAATCCTGCTAGATAACACATTAAATTTTTGGTAACAGGTATGCTGTAGCCAAGCGCACTCAGGTATTTGTGCCAGCGAACAAATCGAAGCGCATAGTTTAAAAGGGATAATCCAAAAATCAGGCACAACTGTAAAACTGTAAATGAATTCAGCTTCTCGGTGATTTGCTCATGATCAGAAACGGCAATAGATGCAGCATAAAAAGCCATCGCCACCAGTGATGAAAAAATGAGCAACTGCCGTTTTTTCTTTTGCACGCTAAAGTCCAATAAAGAAAGGGTTGTTATTATTTATATATATCAATAAGTTACATATAGCTGCTAAAGCAGTGTAACCCTCAATAATTTATTATTCTAACCGATAATATAGACATTAATACGAAAAATCATGTGTGAACCAAAAGACAGTAACTGGATTCTTAAGTCGTATGACATTGAACGTCATTTACATATTACGTTGTATTTCAAGAAAGGCCCGACTCAAACCGTTGGGCCTGTTCTTTATTCTATGTGCCAGTTCTGTTTTCGCTGATGTATACGGCATCAGTGAAAGTTTACTTGATTACATAAATAGAAATTACGGCGAGCAAGCCAAAACCAGATTGGTTGACTGGCGCAACATTATTCAAAAAGAAAAATACAAGACTCTTCCTGAGCAGGAAAAACTCAGGCTGGTGAACGATTTCTTTAATAAAGTCAGATTTGTTGATGATATCGAGCATTGGCAAAAAGAGGACTATTGGGCCACACCAGTAGAAATGTTATCTACTAATGGCGGTGATTGTGAAGATTTCTCGATTGCTAAATATTTCACGTTAAAAGCACTGGGTGTCTCAATCGAGCGCATGCGACTAACCTATGTTAAATCAATAGTGTTGGAACAGGCGCATATGGTGCTGGCTTATTATCCCAAACCCAATGCTGAACCATTGATTCTTGATAATTTGATGGATGATATACGTCTTGCATCCAGTAGAAAAGATCTCGTCCCCGTCTACAGTTTTAATGGTGATGGACTATGGTTATCCAGGGAAAGAGGAGAGGGCAAACGAGTTGGTAAATCCACCCGCCTGAGTTTATGGAATGGACTTGCAAAAAGAATGAAAAAAGAACAGGATTTAAAACGGTTTCCGGGGAAAAATAAATGAGTTTATCCAAAAAACTGGGGTTCATTATTTCACTGCTCTTTCTCATGGTGTTTGCAGGCACCATGTTTATCAGTATCAATGCCACGCGCATTTATATGGAAGAGCAGATGGCCTCTCATGCACAGGATACGGCCACCTCTTTAGGGCTTTCCATGACCCATGCGATTAAAAAAGGGGATAAGGCCACCATGCAAACCATGGTGAATGCCATTTTTGACAGTGGTTATTATCGTGACCTGACAATTAAATCAATGAAAGATGAGATTATTCTCAAAAAAGAAATACCTGTGCGCATAGACAAGGTGCCAGCCTGGTTTATTAAAGCCATTTCACTGAATTTACCTGTTGGTTCAGCAATTGTGATGGATAACTGGTCACAGATTGCACAGATTAAAATACACAGTCATCCCGGTTATGCCTATGTAAGATTATGGAACACTACTCTTGAAATGCTGGCATGGTTTGGCATCGGGTGGCTGGTGGCCATGTTACTGGTTCTACTAATATTGAAAATCACATTATTACCATTGCGCAGAATGGAAGAGCAGGCAATCTCAATCAGTAACAGGAACTTTGTTACTGTTGAAAAAATTCCGGGTACACGTGAATTTCGTCGCGTTGTACTGGCGATGAACAAGATGTCCGATGCCATTAGGTCTATTGTTGAAAAACAAATCAAACTGACTGAAAGGGTGCGTCAGGAAGCCAATCAGGATCCTGTTACTTTATTGGCTAATCGCCGTAGTTTTAACGCAAGATTACAACAATTGTTATCTTCACCAGATCAGTTTGTGTTTGGTGCTTTATTCCTGTTACAGATCCCGAAATTCAAGCAATTCAATGA
>DAOVJZ010000193.1 GCA_030632035.1 Granulosicoccaceae bacterium
GGCTGCAGGTGTCGCACAACCATCATCACCAAAGGCAGCATTAACTGCAGGACCACGGCGTTCTACTTCTTTATCAGACTGTTTTTCATCCAGTGCTGAAATAAAAATAGAAAGACGGCGTGGTGAAGCAAAGGGTTTTATTTCCTTGTAATGTAATCCGGCCTTATCAATGTTGGCTTTTACACCATTCATAAAGGCCGTAGATAGTTTTAATAATGATTTGGGCGGCAGTTCTTCTGTGCCAATCTCGATTAACAGATCACGTGTACTCATGATTGTGATCCTTTTAACATGGGGAAGCCGAGAGTTTCACGTGCATTGTAATAAGTTTCGGCAACAGCACGTGACAGTTCACGCACACGTAAAATAAAACGTTGGCGTTCAGTTACAGAAATAGCATGCCGTGCATCGAGCAAATTAAATGCGTGTGATGCCTGCAAGACTTGTTCATAAGCGGGTAATGGTAATCCGGCCTCAATTAATTTTTTAGACTCTGATTCACATAAATCAAAAGTTTTGAATAGTTCATCTACATTGGCGATTTCAAAATTGTAAGTAGATTGTTCTACTTCGTTTTGATGGAATACATCACCATAAGAAACCTTGCCTAATGGACCATCGGTCCAGACCAGATCAAAAACACTTTCCACACCTTGCAGGTACATGGCGATACGTTCGAGTCCATACGTGATTTCCCCGGTTACCGGTTTGCAATCAAGACCGCCAATTTGCTGGAAGTAGGTAAACTGGGTGACTTCCATACCATTGAGCCAGACTTCCCAGCCCAGTCCCCAAGCGCCAAGTGAGGGTGATTCCCAATTATCTTCAACAAAACGGATGTCATGTACGAGCGGATCAAGACCCAACATTTTAAGTGAGTCGAGATACAGCTCCTGAATATCCAGCGGCGAAGGTTTTATAACAACCTGAAACTGGTAGTAGTGCTGTAACCGATTTGGGTTATTACCATAGCGACCATCCGTTGGACGACGCGAGGGTTGTACATAGGCAGAACTCCAGGGCTCAGGTCCAATGGCGCGTAAAAAGGTGGCTGGATGAAACGTACCGGCACCCATTTCCATATCATAGGGCTGTAACAAGACACAGCCTTGCGCGGCCCAGTAATTTTGTAGGGCAAGGATTAATCCCTGGAATGTGGAGACATCTGGAGTACTCATTTCAGTTGTGGAGTTCATTGAATTCAAAGCAAAAACCGAGTGTGTTTATCAAAGCACGCAAGTATAGCGTGGGCTTTGGGCTATTGGTATGTATGTTGTTTTATTCACAATCTCTTCCATAATTAAAGAGAGGGAATATTTACTCATATTTAACTAATATAATCAATAGGTTATGTTAATTATTCAAGTCTGTATTCTGTTCGACCGCTGATCCTTATATATAGGGAGCAAGGAGAATCATAATGAGTCGGCTTGTATTACACCCAACCTCTGAAGCACAGTGGCAGGCCTTGGTTAGCGAGGCGGCACAGGCGGCTGATTGCAAGCTGGATCAGGACATGGAAAGTTATCTGGTTTTCCTGTTAATGCGTTTTGCCACCCGCCCTGAAATGGCTGAGCGTGTAATGGCGCTGGATTATCTGGAATCATTGAACACCATGGGTTCCCAACGTTTTGAGCAATTGCGTGATGTGGGTGATCAATGTCTGCTGTATTCTGGCTTGTTTCCTGCCCATGCAGCCCGCAAGCATGTCTCCGTTGATTATTATGTGGGCATGGGGCGCACCGCCTATCATCAGTTATCTGAAGTCCTGCAACACAGTATTGCGGCACTCTATCAGCAGATTGCATTTGGTTTTGTGCATTTAATGGATGTACTGCATGCCATAAGGGCAATGGATTCTGAGCATCGGTTGGAGCCTGTTCTGGCTTATGAGCTATGGGATAAAACCGGCAGTCGATTTGCTGAACGGGTAGTTCGTGATTCTGTTGATAGTCAGGCATTTTTTGCCAAGTCGGTAAAAATTTTCCACTAAATTATACCTTTATTTATAAATCTCTCCGGGCATTCATGCTCCGGGTTTTGTTATAATGCCTCTTCTTTCCTGAACACATCATTCTGGTTCCATTTTAAATGATTAAACAACCTAAAGCAGTTGCTCTTGTTTCCGGTGGTCTTGATTCCATGTTGGCGGTCAAAGTGATCCAGGAACAAGGCATTCATGTTGAAGGGATTAATTTCTTTACTGGTTTTTGTGTTGAAGGTCATACGCATGCAATTCGTAAAAAAGACAGCGCCAAACCAAAACGAAATAATGCCTTATGGGTTGCAGAGCAACTGGGAATGAAATTACATATTGTTGATGTGATTGAGGAATACAAGGATGTTTTGTTAAATCCAAAACATGGTTATGGAGCAAATCTGAATCCATGCCTGGATTGTAAAAAATTCATGGTTCACAAGGCGGTTGAATGGATAGAGAAAAATGGATTTGATTTTATTATTACGGGTGAAGTGATGGGCCAACGCCCTATGTCACAACGCAAGGATACTATGCCGATAGTGGCACAAGAATCTGGTGCTGATGATTTATTGTTGAGACCATTGTGTGCAAAGTTATTACCGGAAACAAAGCCCGAGCGTGAAGGCTGGGTGAAACGTGAAAATTTGTATAATTTTTCCGGGCGTTCGCGTAAACCACAAATGGCCCTGGCGGAAAAATTTGGCTTTGATGATTACGCACAACCAGCCGGCGGTTGTTGTTTCCTGACTGATGCCAGTTATTCTGCCAAGCTGACAGACTTATGGCGTGCACGTGGTGACAGAAATTATGAAATGGATGATGTCATGTTGCTTAAGGTAGGCAGACATATTCGTCCTCGTGATAATTTCAAATTGATTATTGGTCGTGAAGAAGGTGAAAACAACTTTCTTTCAGGCTATAAAAAACGCTTTATTAATATGCATATCACCAGTCATCGAGGACCTTTATTATTGGTTGATGGTCGACCAGATCATCCTGATCTGGAATTGGCGGCGCAAATACTGGCGCGTTATAGTCAGGGCCGTGATGAAAGTGAAGTGAGTGTCGAGGTTACTGATCTGGAAGGGAATGTAACCAATATGGTTGTAAAGCCAATGCCGGCAGATTCTATTCTCAAAAAATGGCACGTATGACAACACATAATCTGGATGCACGTAATTTATTGTGCCCAATGCCGGTTATAAAGGCACAGGATGCGGTAGCAAAACTATCATCAGGTGATGTACTTGAAGTAACATGTACCGATCCGGGCGCAGCACATGATATACCTGCCTGGTGCCGTGTTCACGGACATAGCGTAAAAGAAATCAAACAAGGAAGTAATGAGCTTGTTGTCATCATAGAGGTTGGTGAAACAGATGGATAAACAGTTGACCCCGGAGGAAGAACGTTATTCTGAAATCAAGAATATAACCTTGATTGGTGCTGTTGTTGATCTTGTGCTTGGAGTTATCAAAATTCTTGCTGGCTATGCTGGTTCATCCCAAGCATTGATCGCAGATGGTATTCATTCATTATCTGATCTGGTCACGGACTTCATGGTTTTGTTTGCGGCCAAGCATGGCAGTCGTGAGGCCGATGAAGATCATCCTTATGGCCATGGGCGTATTGAAACAATATTTACCGTTGCACTGGGTGTTGCATTAATCGCGGTTGCCGGTGGTATTGGTTATGATTCAATACATCGTTTATTACAGACAGAA
>DAOVJZ010000199.1 GCA_030632035.1 Granulosicoccaceae bacterium
AAGACGACACCAACTGATCAGATACCTGATTAAAGGCAACAAATGCCTTTTCCAAATCTATATTTTGTTCAGAATTCACGTTACTCATACACACTCCTGAAATTGCCCTGTTATTTCCACACGTCAGAAAAAAGACATGTGTAATACATATAGCAAGAAGCGTGCCTGAAAAGATATTTATAGAAATATTAGTGGGTTACAAGAATTATAAAAACAGGAGGTCAAGAAAATGGCAGGGGTAAAGAATTTTTCACAGGAGCTGTGGGAACAACAGAAACCGTCGATTCCACAGGTAAATCAGGCCAATTAAGAGGCTACCCCACTTCCGTCTCGGCCCGTTGTAAACCAAGCTTGCGCATTTTCTCAACCAAGGTGGTTCGGCGCATGCCCAGCATGTTAGCGGCATGGGCAACAACACCTCCACATTCATCCAGTGCCTGTTTGATGAAGTTGGCCTCAAGCGTAGTCAGGTGTTCCTTGAGATCGATACCATTGCGCGGTAAACGTGGAGAATTGTCTATACGGGTATCCGGCAAGATACTGTCCGGAATAACTGGAATGGGTTGATCTGGATTACTACTGACTCCTTCAACCTGAAACTTGTCTGGTAAATCATGCACATCTGCCACACCGTATGGATAAAGGATGATCAATCGTTCTACCAGATTGGAAAGCTCACGCACATTGCCCGGCCAGTCGTACTGACAAAGCGCAATCACCGCCGCGGGTGTTAAACGTACCGAACCACGGCCTTCATGCTCAAAACGTGCAATCAATTCATTGAGCAATAACGGGACATCTTCAACACGCTCACGTAAAGGAGGCATTTCAATCGGGAACACATTCAAGCGATAAAACAGATCTTCCCGGAAATTACCTTCCTTAATTGATTCTTCCAGATTTCGGTGTGTCGCTGCAATAATGCGCACATCAGCCCTGATGCTCTTGTTACTACCCACGCGTTCAAATGTTTTTTCCTGTAAAACCCGGAGTAATTTGACCTGCATGGCCAGGCTCATATCACCGATTTCATCCAGAAATAACGTACCGCCTTGCGCCATTTCGAATCGACCCTGACGGGCACTGATCGCTCCCGTAAAGGCACCCTTCTCATGACCAAACAATTCACTTTCGAGCAGGTCAGCCGGGATCGCACCACAATTCACAGGAACAAACGGTTTGGAGCTGCGTACAGATTTGTAATGCAGGTTGCGCGCAACGACTTCCTTGCCCGTACCAGACTCACCTAATATCAATACATTGGCGTCTGAATCAGCCACCTGATCAATTAGCTTGCTTATCTGACTAATACCACGACTGTTCCCTACCAGGCTACGGAACAGCTCCATGGATTGATGGCCCTTGCGATTAGCCGGCTGTCTGCCGCTCGCCTTGATGATGCGTTGTAATGCGTTATTGAGAGTGTGATGCTTGAGAGGCTGTGGAACAAATTCAATGGTATTGCTACCTGCGCTTTCTTTCCATTTCTGCTCTTCCTTTGTGTCATTAACCAGAAGCAGAACCGGTATCCCGTTATCCTGAACCTGAATCTCTGACAAGATGCTGGTACGCTGATCATCGTCACATTTCCCGACGATAATTGCAGTTACTGCACCGGATGAACTCCAAACCTCTCCCCAGTTTTGGCAGTCTGATTCGATAACCTCACCGTGATCCAGAAATTCAAGTATTGTAATTAGCTTGTTACGCTCATTTTCATCATTTTCAATGACTAAGAGTTGGTTTTCTGACATCCTGAATCGTGCCCTCTACACCTGTTTTTATAACCCTGTATGAAATCAGGATTTTCTTGTTATTTAGTGAGTTGCGTGAGTTTAGTTAAGCACCCGAACAGGGGAATGTCAAAATATTGGCATGTGTTTTTTAATTGATCATTAAATTCAGGAGGTTGGAAGCAGGTCTTCATTCATAGCTTAAATACTACTTCTCCAAGACTGCAAAAATAGTCTTTTTGGAACAAACTCCCTGACTGCGAACGGAAAAATACATGGGGAATTTTTGTAAGAACGGTCGCACTTAGAACCCCTTCTGGTTTCATTAAGTATTCCCTGATCTTGCTCTGCAAGCTCTGGTCTCCTGGCCGCAAATTATCCATGCAAAAAAATTCCGGAGGGGTTGCCTCCGGAATTCAAGAATACTACGGTTAATTGTTATTATTATTTAACCAAGAGCCTGAGCAAGTCGCGTGTCAATACACCGATTGGATAAATGCTTTCCTGTGCAGAACAATCACGTACCCAGTCATTCCTGTCGATATCACCTTTCACTGCACAGCCATCGAAACGTTTCATTACATCATTGTTCAGTTTATCTATGGCTTTTTCAAAATCAGCCTTGGCGATTTTACCTTTTACCGATTTCAGCTTTTTAACAAGCACTGCCTTGCGATTTTTCTCTCTATGTTTTTCTTTTCCATGATGCTTGCGATCATTATTATCACCACGATGTGATTTTCTTTTCTTATGCTTGCTTCCCTTGCCATGATGTACATCATTTTTATGTTTATGTGTACGCTTGAAGAATGATGGATCCATGTTTTTAACAGTCGCCACCATCTTGTCTAATGACTCCATAATGGCACTATCAATCTTGATAGCCGTTATCATCATGTTATCCATTTCGCTATCAACCAGACCATCATTGGCAACCAGCCCGATAACATAGGTGCCTTCCCTGTCGGGTACAAACTCTGCAACCATTGTGTTTGCATTAGTGATAGTGGCGGTACTGCCTTCAGGGACTGATACCAGAACCCAGCGATAGTTCAACCCATCCATATTTGGATCAGAACTCTGGTTGCCACTCAGGGTAACCGGAGTACCAGTAAACACACTCTGATCATCACCCGCTTTCGCTACCGGTACCAGATTGTTGAAGCTAACAACAACAGTATCCGGTTTACTGACAAAACCGTATGTATCAGTGACTACCAGTTCCAGTTCATAAGTGCCATGCGCATCGGCGATGAATACCGGATTGATGACTGAATCGCTGTTCAGAATAGTTTTACTATCAATTGGTTTCTTGGTGAAACTCCATTTATAGGAAATTGCATCATCATCCGGATCATGACTGCCACTACCATTCAACTCGATAGCAGAACCATGCAGGATAACTGATTGATCAACACCGGCATTTGCAACAGGCTGTGAGTTCACTGTACTGATAATTACACTGTCAGCCTTACTTGGTTCACCAAAGCTATCAGTTACAATCAAGTCGATAACATAATCACCCACCTTGTCTGTAACCAGTACCGGATTCACGATATCAGAATTGGAAAGTACCGCAGAACTGTTCTCTGGCTTGTATGAAATAGTCCAGTGATATTTCAGTGTGAAATCACCATCAGGATCGGTACTGTTACTACCATCCAGTGCTATTTCGGTACCAGGGAATACGGTTTTATCATCACCGGCATTTGCAACAGGAGGAGTATTGATTGGATCAATTTTTGCAATATAACCTTCCATACGACCTGATTCATTCATACCATAACCAACGATCGTTGTCCCATCTGGAGAGATATCATAGACTGCACGCAAAGACCAATTCCCTAAATTTAGTCCATATTCATTTAACAAAACATCTTTCAA
>DAOVJZ010000057.1 GCA_030632035.1 Granulosicoccaceae bacterium
GTATCGCAGTCTGTAGCAGAAAGTATAGCTACCCATGCTGTTAACAAAAACATCTTGCAGATAAAGCAAACTCTGAATCCGATTGTATCGGAGAATAATGATATTGAGTATGCCTTTGTCACTAATTTTGAAGGCGATATTATTGCTTATACATTTGAAGATAAATATGTAACATATTTTCAACATGTCGAGGAAGAGAAAAATAATAAAACACATAAAAAAATAATTTTTAATGACAGAGAGATTGTTGATTTTTCTTATCCGATAGTTAAAGGCTTGTCAGCACATGTTCATCTGGGTGTAAATAATTATTCTATAACTGAGTCCAAAAATAGTCTGATAAAAAACATATTGATTTTTTATGGCATTGTGGCTGTGTTGTCTATCCTGATAGGCCATATGATAGGGATTCGTATTACACGACCTATATCCAATATTATTGAACAGATATCCAGATTTGGTCGTAATGAAACAGGTGGAAAATTACAAGTCAATTCAACTGACACAACCATCAATAATCTAGTGGCGACGTTTAACCATATGGCAGAACAACATGCCATAAGTGAACAGGAACTGCGAGCCAGTGAAGAAAGTACGCGTTTGTTACTGAACCATATTGGTGAAGCTGTTTATGGTATCGATATGAATGGAGCTTGTACTTTTGCCAATCCTGCCTGTGTCAGGATGTTGGGATATAACAGCATGTCAGCACTGCTTGGAAAAAATATGCATCAATTGATGCATCATCATCAGGAGGATGGTTCTGTTTATCCTGAGCAGGAATGTCGTATCTACAAGGCTCATAAGGAAGAGAAAAGATCGCATGTGTCAGATGAAGTGTTCTGGCGCAAGGATGGCAGTGCTTTTCCAGTAGAATATTGGTCTGATCCACTTTATAGACAAGGTGAAGTAACAGGTTCGGTTGTTTCATTTATTGATATTACTGAACGTAAGAGATCAGAGAAAGCATTGAAACAAAGTCGTGAAAGTCTGGCAGAAGCGCAACGTATTTCTGATATGGGTAACTGGGAATGGAATATTCAGACAGGTGAATTGAGCTGGTCTGACCATATATTCCGTATTTTTGGTTTGGAACCGGGAGCAGTGTTACCTACCTATGATCTTTTTATTGAATGCGTGCATCCGGACGACAGGGAGCTGGTGAAGAAAACAGTACAGGATTCTCTGGATAGTGGTGAAGATTACGATATTGAACATCGTATTATTTATCCGGATAAAACAGTTCGTATCGTTCATGAGAGGGGGCGAATTTATTACAAGGATGGCAAGCCTTCCAGAATGCTGGGTACAGTACATGATATTACGGAACAGCATACAGCGAACTCAAAAATGTCCATGCTTTCAAGTGCGCTGGAGCAGTCTGCCGATATTGTTTTGATTACGGACAGCAAAGGTATTGTTGAATATGTTAATCCTGCCTTTGAAAAAATAACCGGGTATACCAAAGATGAAGTGATAGGTAAGACGCCCTCCATGCTTAAATCGGGTGAGATGGATGATGAGTTTTATTCTCAGCTTTGGGAAAAAATTCTTACAGGCAAATCATTTACCGATATTTTCATTAACAAGAAGAAAGATGGTACGTTTTATTATGAAGAGAAAACCATCACACAGCTTAAAGATGCCAAAGGTAAGCTCACCCATTTTATTTCTACAGGCAAAGATATAACCGAGCGCATGGAGGCTCAGGAGCGCCTGCGACACATGGCTCACCATGATGCCTTGACTGGTTTACCCAATCGCATCTTATTAATGGATCGTCTGGAGCAGGCGACATCACGTGCACGCTGGAATGATCGTATAGTAGGGGTCATGTTCCTGGATATGGATCGTTTCAAAACCATTAATGATACGCTGGGACATGAGGTAGGTGATTCTCTGCTGAAACAAATGTCATTGCGATTATCAGATTGTGTGCGTGATGGTGATACGGTTGCACGTCTGGGCGGTGATGAATTTGCCATTATTCTTAACGATATGGCATCAGATGATGATATTTCTCCCTTTGCGCAAAAAATAATTGATGCCTTATCGGTTCCTTTTACTATTAATGAACATGAATTATTCGTGACAATCAGTATTGGTGTCTGTATTTTTCCTGAAGATGGTGATGATGCTAAAACATTGCTGAAAAAAGCAGATGTTGCCATGTATCGTGCCAAGGCATCAGGACGGAATAATTATCAGTTTTACACAGACGAAGATAACGCCAAGGCATTGGAACGTCTGAAACTGGAAAATGATTTGAGACGTGCGCTGGAACGTAATGAATTCAGATTACATTTCCAGCCACAACTTGATTTACATGAAGGTAAGCTTGCCGGAATGGAAGTCCTGTTGCGTTGGCATCATCCTGAACATGGTGTTGTATCACCGGATACCTTTATCCCGTTGCTGGAAGAGACTGGATTGATTATTCCAGTTGGTGAGTGGGTGATACGAACTGCATGCAGGCATGCCCGTACATGGCTTGATGCAGGATTACATTTCAAACGTATTGCCGTGAATATATCAGTGCGCCAGTTTGCACAACAAGGATTAGTGGAGAGAATAAAAACCATTCTTGATGAAGAAAGATTGGGGGCACATTTTCTGGAGCTGGAAATAACAGAAGGGTTATTGGTCGAAAATATTACCGAGACATCCCGTATCCTTGAAGAGTTGCATAAAATGGGTGTTTATATTTCTATTGATGATTTTGGGACAGGTTATTCTTCCATGAATTACCTGAAACGCTTGCCGGTTGATTCACTCAAGATTGATTATTCCTTTGTGCGTGATATTACACTTGATCCGGAAGATGCCACTATTGCTTCGGCCATTGTGACTCTGGCGCATAGTCTGGGTTTGACTGTGATTGCAGAAGGTGTTGAAACTCTGGAGCAGTTGAACTTTCTGCTTAATGAAGGTTGTGATCAAATCCAGGGCTTCCTGTTCAGTCCTCCCTTGCCTGTCGAGGCAGTTCAGCCTCTGGTACTGGAGGGTGCGCTTCATTGGGAATGGGAACATATATTACAGGAACGACGCTGGAATGATAAAAACAAAAAGCGGGGGTAAGTCTATTTGTTAAAACCGGTGATCTTGATAATCATACCGGTTGTATCATCGTCATTTTCCAGGCTGTTGATATACATGAACTGTCCATCATGACTAAAAACAGCGCCGCTTGGTTCCGAACTCGCTGGTGCCCAGCTTGCGAATAACTTTATATTGTCCGTGTGGTTGTCATTGTTCTTGTCAGGATGAGCAACCCACACACCATTGGTGCGCATTTTCAGATATTGCAAATATTTTGGTATGTCTTGCAATATATAGAGATCACCGTTGGGGTGAAAAGCAAGGTTATCGGGATAAAGGATGCCTGCATTAGCACGGACATAATCGGTAATGATGGGTTTTGTTCCTGTATCGTCAATACGAATAACACGGTTCTCACCTGTAATTGCGACATAAAGTTTCCCATCAGAACCTACTTCCATATCTTCCGGTCGTTTAAAAAGGATTGCTTCTTTGTTACTGGATTCTTGCCGTGCATTTGCCGGGTCATTAATTTCTATCCAGCTGGTTTGTGAGAGTGAATATAGAGTGCCTGATTGAAGTGAATCAGTGGTCAATGGATTATCGGGAATAAATTTATAAATGGCTCCTTGCCTGTGATCATCTGTCATATAGACAATCCCGTTTTGTGTAATGGCAATACCTTCGTGAGAAAAAGTTCCTAATTGAGGTTTTTTTATGTGTTTACCATTTGCTGGATTAACTTCATAGATGAGTCCTTCAGCATATTCCTGTCCCAGTAACAGTGTATTCCAGGGTGTCCATTTTAACCCATCCGCAGCATACAGTCCTCTTATAAGCGTTGTTGTTTTTCCAGTGGCAAGTTCAGTACGCGATAATGAGGGATTGTGTTTGTAGCTTTCTTTATCAAAAATTTCATGTGTGGTGTACAAGAATTTGCCATTGGGTGACAGGACATTCATGTCTGGTCTTGTTATTGATTGGGTTTGATCTTTGCCACCAGAAATAATTTTATAATTAAATCCTTCAGGAAGTTGAATGTTCTTTCCAATAACTGAATTGGGTTCTACTAATAATGTAGAGTGAACAGGAGATTCGGCATTAACTGTTGCGAAAGTAAAAAAGAAAAACAGTGTGGCTAGATGGAGAGCTAACCCCATAGCCAGGCGGCTCCGCGCACACCACTGGAATCGCCATAAACAGGAGGTAACAGTTTGGTATCAACTCTATCTGAAAAAACATATTTTCCCCAGAGTTTGGGCACATTATCATACAGGCGTTTGATGTTAGACATACCGCCACCCAGCACAATGATATCTGGATCAAGAATATTGATCACATGAGCAGTGGCACGTGCCATTCTGTCTTCATAACGTAGCAGTGTTTGTTCGCAAGCCTGATCACCTTGTTCTGCTGATTTTGTAATTTCAGGTGCAGATAATTTGTTGCCAGTAATGCGCAAGTGATCTCTGGCCATGCCGGGACCAGATAAAAAGGTTTCGATACAGCCTTTTTTACCACAATAACAATCAGGGCCGGGAAGTTCGTTTTGTTGTGGCCATGGGAGTGGGTTGTGTCCCCATTCTCCAGCAATGGCATTGGGGCCAATCAATACCTTTTTATTGATCACAATACCACCACCTGTGCCCGTGCCTACGATAATACCGAACATGACCTGATCATTTTTTCCGGCACCATCAGTGGCTTCCGATAACGCAAAACAATTGGCATCATTGGTGATACGGATTTCCCGTCCAAGTATTTTTTCCAGATCTTCTTTAATGGGCTTGCCATTCAGCGCAACTGAATTGGAATTTTTAACCAGACCGGTTGCAACTGAGAGTGCACCCGGCATACCGATACCGATACTGCCTTGTGTACCTAGCGTTTTTTCTGTTTCAGTGATCAGGTTTTTAATGCTTTCGACTGTAGCTGCATAGTCTATCTGCGGGGTAGGGGTGCGCTCACGCAGGATTTCTTTGCCCTGTTCATCAAGGGCAATGATTTCAATTTTGGTACCACCAAGGTCGATGCCGAGTCGTATCATCTATATATATTGTAATATTTAGCCTTACTAATCAATGAATTATATTAATACCATCTAAAATATGTGAATAATGAATATTTTGTTGAATATTCATTATTCGAAGATTACTATATCGCGATGTCCATGAATCCTGACATTCTCAATGATCCTCGTAGCCGTATCCTTGAAGCGGCGGAAAACCGTTTTCGCCAATTTGGTTACAATAAAACTACCATGAACGAGATTGCCAATGACTGCCAGATGTCAGCGGCCAACCTGTATCGTTACTTTGAAAACAAACTGGATATTGGTGCCGCCATGGCACAGGGCTGTTTTGTTGAAAAAGAGCAGTTACTGGAACAAGTAATTCATCGGACAGACCTTTCTGCAACCGAACGTCTGGAAGAATTTGTCCTGACACTTCTACGTTACACTCATGGCCAATGTTATGATCAGCCAAGGATTAATGAATTAGTCGATAGTATTGTTCAGGAACGCCCGGCATTGGTACAAAGAAAGATTGCCGGTGAACGCGCCTTGCTGGAACAAATACTCACAGCAGGAAAGACAAGTAATGAGTTTGATATTAAGGATATCGCTAAAACAACAGAGGCAGTACATACCTCATTTGTGAAATTCAGTGTGCCTTTTTTCATGAGCATGTATCCACTGGAAGAATTTGAGCGTATCGCAAAAAATGTTGTTGCACTTGTAGTTAATGGATTAAAAAACTGATAATACAAGAATAAAAAGGAAGCCAAAATGCCAGAGAATAAATTGCTAAAGGACTATACAAAATGGATACTGTCCCATCCCGTTATTACCATCACCCTTTGCCTTGTGATGGCATTTCTGGCGGCCAGTGGTGGACGTTTCCTGTCTCTTACAACCAACTATCGCGTCTTCTTCAGCCCGGATAATCCAGAATTACTTGCCTTTGAAAAGCTGGAAAACACATATACAAAAAATGACAACGTCATGTTTATACTTACTCCTGATGATGGGGATGTGTTCACACCGAAAACACTAGAGGCAGTTAAGGTTCTGACAGAAAAGGCCTGGCAGCTGCCCTATTCATCAAGGGTTGATTCTATCAGTAATTTTCAATATACCGAAGCAGAGGGTGATGATCTTCTGGTGCGTGATCTTGTTGAAGAGTCAGCTTCTCTGGATAAGGAGGCATTGGATCGGATCCGGAAAATTGCATTGAGTGAACCTTTGTTGCTTGATCGACTTGTATCACCCAAGGCCCATGTAACAGGTGTAAATACCACGATTCAATTGCCCGGCAAAGATCCAACAAGAGAAACACCGGAAGTTGTGGAGTATGCCCGTAAAATAGCGCAGGAAACAAGAGAGCAATTTCCTCATCTGGATGTCAGGGTAACGGGTATGGTGTTAATGAATAATGCCTTTACCGAGGCCTCGGTAAAGGATATGACAACCCTTGTCCCCATGAGTTTTGGTCTAATGCTATTAACACTGAGCTTTATGATCAGGGGATTTTCCGGTACTTTTGCCACATTAATAGTGATCATTGCTTCTGTCGTTACGGCCATGGGGCTGGGTGGTTATATTGGTTATCCAATTACGCCCCCTTCTGCCAGCACACCAACCATTGTTCTTACTATTGCAATTGCCAGCTCGGTGCATATCCTTGTAACGTTTGTTCATAGTATGTCGGACGGGATGTCAAAATATGATGCGATGGTTGAAAGTTTGCGTATCAACATGCAACCCGTGTTTCTGACGACACTGACAACAGCAATTGGTTTCCTGAGTATGAATTTCTCCGATGTGCCGCCTTTCCATCATCTGGGTAATATGGTTGCAATGGGTGTTGTTGCATCCTTTATATTCAGCGTGGCGATGTTACCCGCCATGATGATGTTATTACCAGTAAAACCAAAAAAATGGAAAACAGGTTCTGACAGCACCATGTATAAAGTGGGCGATTTTGTTGTCAGGAAAAGAAAGACATTAATGTGGTCAATGTTATTTGTGGCTGCCACACTGATTTCATTTATTCCACGTAATGAACTGAATGATGTCTTTGTTCATTATTTTGATAAAACCATAGATTTTCGTGTGGATACGGATTATGCCAATGATAATTTATCCGGTAGTTATATTATTGACTATTCGTTAGAGTCAGGACAGTCGGGTGGAATCAATGAGGTTGCTTTTTTGCAGGAAGTAGAAGACTTTGCCAACTGGTATCGCCAACAACCAGAGGTCAAGCACGTAAACACAATTACCGATATCATGAAGCGGTTAAATAAAAATATGCATGGTGATGATCCATCCTGGTATCGTTTGCCAGATGAACGTGAACTGGCCGCTCAGTATTTGTTACTTTATGAAATGTCATTGCCGTATGGACTCGATCTGAACAACCAGATCAATATAGATAAATCAGCAACACGCTTTGTTGTGACGATGGGTATTATTTCATCTAATGAAATTATTGCGATGGAAAGAAGGGCAGCGGAGTGGTTAAAGAAAAATTCCAAACACATTAAAGGAGCTCAGGGAAGTGGACCAACAGTCATGTTTGCCCATATTGGTAAGCGCAATATTATCAGCATGCTGTATGGCACTACTGTTGCATTGATTTTTATTTCCTTAATCCTGATCTTCGCTTTGCGATCATTCAAGATCGGCATGGTAAGTCTGGTGCCAAACCTGATCCCTGCTGGTATGGGTTTTGGATTGTGGGGAATGGCTGTTGGTGAGATTGGTTTGGCATTATCAATAGTAGCAGGCATGACATTGGGGGTCGTGGTTGATGACACGGTGCATTTTTTGAGTAAATACCTGCGTGCTCGTCGCGAAGGCAAATACGATCCTCAGGATGCCGTGCGTTATGCTTTTTCCAGTGTGGGCTGGGCTTTATTTGTAACTTCTGTAGTGCTGGTGGCAGGCTTCCTGGTGCTGGCCATGTCCAGTTTTAAATTGAATTCTGGTATGGGCACATTGACTGCGATTGTAATAACCTTTGCTCTTGTCGCGGATTTTCTTTTATTGCCACCACTATTAATGAAACTTGAGGGGAAAAAAGCATGATGAAACGGATACTTTTTATTTTCATTCTATTGTTGCCATTTGGCCTGCAGGCAGAAACACCAGAAGAAAAGGGCTTGGCTATTGCCAAAGAAGTTGATCGTCGTGACAGTAGTTGGGGTGATCAGCGAACCACCATGCGCATGGTTCTTAAAAACAGGCATGGTGATGAAAGCTCGCGTCAAATCAAGAATCGTTTGCTGGAAGTGAAAGGCGATGGTGATAAAACCCTGATTGTTTTTGATGAACCACGTGACGTGAAGGGAACGGCCTTTCTTAGTTATACACATTCAAACGTACCAGATGAACAATGGCTCTATTTGCCAGCACTCAAACGCGTAAAACGTATTTCATCGAATAACAAATCAGGCCCATTTATGGGTAGTGAGTTTTCCTATGAGGATATTAATTCTCAGGAAGTAGATAAATATACTTATAAA
>DAOVJZ010000185.1 GCA_030632035.1 Granulosicoccaceae bacterium
AGAGAAGATTTATATTACAGAGTTAGTGAATTGCCGATCAGAATTCCGGCATTACGGGAACGCCCGGGAGATTCAGTTTTGCTAGCGCGATATTTTCTAGATAAGTTCAGTGATGAGCAGGGTCGCTCCATTTCCGGGTTTACAGAAGAAGCCTTGAGAGTGATTGAAAAATATGAATGGCCTGGTAATGTACGAGAGCTTGAAAACAAAATTAAACGTGCTGTGATCATGAGTGAAAGCAAGGTAATTGAGCGAGATGATATTGATATTGATATTAATTTAGAAGAGGGTTATCAACACGAGTTATTTAACTTGAAAGAAGTCAGGGAAAATGCTGAGCGTATGGTCATCATAAGGGCTCTAGCGGTTAAAGATAATAATGTTTCACAAGTGGCTGATTTGCTCGGCGTGAGTCGGCCGACTCTATACACTCTTCTTAATAAGCATGGTATGAAGATATAGCCATTATTCTTCTGGGCAAGAAAATAAATAACTTAAACCAAGGAATACGTCTAATTATTGCATTATTCGGATTTAGTATCATGGTTAAAGCCGGGGCAATGATAATTGTCGATTTAAAACACATATATTTCAATAGGTTGCCGCAATACTATCTATATTAAAGGTATATATTAAGGTTTATATAGATACGTTCCGATAGTTTTTTTATTACCATTAAGCAATTTTACCGGGGGTACTTCGTGAGACTGATGGATATAAAACGGGTTTATCCCATATGGATAGCACTCTTCGTACTGTTGTTGACTGGATGTGCAACAAAATATCCTGAACTGGAAATGGCAAAAGGAAGCTCGCCAGAGAATTACTATTATATTATTGGTGCTCATGATTTGCTTCGAATCCATGTTTGGCGCAACACGGATATTACATCAGATGTCAGGGTTCGCCCCGATGGGATGATCACCACTCCGCTAATAAAAGATATGAGAGCCAGTGGCAAGACGCCAGACCAGTTGGCAAGGGATCTGGAGAAAAGCCTGTCTAAATACATCAAGGACCCGGTTGTTTCAGTGATGGTGACGGAATTTGTTGGTCCGTATACAGAGCAGGTGCGGGTTGTTGGGGAAGCAGCAACAGCGGGAGCCTTGAATTATCGCGAAAAAATGACTGTTTTGGATGTCATGATTAAGGTAGGTGGTTTAACCGAGTTTGCTTCTGGAAATAATGCCAGCATTGTTCGTATTATAAATGGTAAACAGCAACAGTTTGGTGTGCGACTGGATGACTTGCTGAAGAGTGGTGATATCACTGCCAATGTAGATATGCGTCCTGGAGATGTTTTGATTATTCCTGAGACCTGGTTCTAGAGACTGATTACTTATTCAGGTAATAGTTAATTCTGTATTTTTCAGTATTGGTCAACCGCAGGCACTGTGCAGAATGTTTGTGTGTTTCAAAATGATAAAAATAAAAAATTTCCAGCATGGTTTGCATGCTAATTCTGGTAATGAAAAAACAGGATGTTGAGGAAACAAGATTTGGATAGCAAACCTGTACATGGAACATTCCCTATAACGTTATTTTCTATCCTGGTGTTTAATTTAATACCAGCTCTGGCATATGCTGGCGAATGGGAAATTACGCCTTCTGTCGAGATTAAAGAAACCTACACGGATAATGTAACCTTGGCCATTTCGGGTAATGAGCAAGAAGATTATGTGACCCAGATAAATCCATCCATCAAGATAACCGGGAAGGGCAAGAGGCTTGAACTTGACCTCAGTTACACCATGCAGAATATTGCCTATGCCGAGAGCAGTGACAGTGACGAAATCAGAAACCATTTGAGTGCCAAAGCAAAGGCGACCCTGATTGAAGGTTTTTTATTTATGAACGCCAGCGCCATTATGAACCAGCAGAACACTTCCTTGCTTGGGTCAAGTGCCCAGGATAATCTGTCTATTGTCAGCGATCGGGCAGATGTTCAAACCATTTCAGTTTCGCCTTATGTAAAACACAACTTTGCCAATTGGTTCGAGGGCACGGCTAAATACAAATTTTCAACGACTGAGTATGATCAGTCTATTTCAGACAGCGAATCTAAAAATGTGAATCTTGCACTCAAGAACGGCAGTAAGTTCAAGAAACTGAGATGGAATGCCAGTTATTCCAACCAGCAACAGGATCGTGACAACCAGTCTGATATTGAAAAAGAGAATATCAAAGGCGTATTTTATTATGCATTGAGCAATAAATTTGATGCCATAGTGCAGGGTGGTGATGAAAACAACAATCTTGGAACGGGGATCACACGAGCCAATGGGGGGTACTGGAGTGCCGGTTTTAATTATCACCCCAGTTATCACTTGTCGTTAAAAATGACGGGCGGGCATAATGAACAGACTGTTGGTTTGATTGTGGCACCCACAAAACGGACGTCCTTACAAGTGACAGTAAGAGATGCGGATGTCGGTTTGGTGATAGGTGAGCAATGGTCCAGTTTGTTTAGCCACCGTACCAAACGCAGTTCCTGGCGATTGAGTTATCTGGAGGATACGACGACGTCGCAGACAGAGAAGTTGGATGCGGAGAATTTTACATATACAGGGACAATAGGAGGGGAGAAATATTATTCTCATGAGGACTTTTATTGGGATCATACACGGGAAGAATACGAAGAAATTTGGGGATATTACCCACTCCTCAACGAAGTCTACCAACGCGAAGTATTGTCCGCTTCCGTCAACTACAAAACCGGCAAGAGCGATATCACCCTGAGTTTGTCCAATCAGGAACGTTTTATGGAAGTCACTAATGGTACAGATACGGTGTTAACCACCGGTCTGAACTGGGGATGGAAGCACAGTGATCGTCTGGCTTCCAGTATCACCGGCAGCTGGAGCCAGGTTGAAGTTGATTACAGCAGCCCGGTATCAGAATATGAAATCTGGTCAGCAGGCTGGAATGTGACACGTACCCTGTCCCAAAATGCCAGTGCCACACTGGGTTATCGTCGT
Source organism: Granulosicoccaceae bacterium (assembly GCA_030632035.1). GTDB lineage: Bacteria > Pseudomonadota > Gammaproteobacteria > DAOVJZ01 > DAOVJZ01 > DAOVJZ01. The sequence goes on from DAOVJZ010000185.1 coordinate 2,979, forward strand.
GCGGGTCGTGAAGTCAGCAGTGGTCCAATCGGCGAATATGAAGAAAATCGACTCAAGCTCTTCCTACAGGTTAAATTCTAGTTTCAATTATTTCCGAGTAATTTTCGTTCCCATTCCAGTGATGTTTTAACAATCAGCTCCAGATCATCGTATTTTGGCTTCCAGCCCAATACTTTTCTGACTATTTCGGCCTTGGCCACCAGCTCGGGTGGATCACCGGCTCGTCTGGGTTCTTCCTTAATAGTGAGGGGACTGCCGTTAACCTTCGACACCATATCCAGTACTTCGCGTACACTGTAGCCGTGGCCATAACCGCAATTCATAATCGAGGAATTGCCCCCTTTTCGTAGAAAATTCAGTGCCTTAAGGTGGGCATCGGCCAGATCATCGACGTGGATATAGTCCCGAATGCCGGTGCCGTCCGGGGTGGGGTAATCGGTGCCAAAGATTGAAATCTGTTCACGTTTGCCGACAGCGGCTTCGCAGGCCACCTTTATAAGTAGCGTTGCTCCCGGGGTGGATTGCCCGATCCGACCTTCCGGATCCGAGCCAGCGACATTGAAATAGCGCAGGATAACGTGGCGTAGGTCGGTGGCGGTAGATAAATCCCGTAACATCCATTCACTCATCAGCTTGGACATCCCATAAGGGTTGATGGGAGCCAGATCGGCCTCTTCCGAGGCTAGTGGTTCGGGTGGCAGGCCATAAACAGCGGCCGTAGAGGAGAAAATAAAGTGTTTTACGCCGTGATCAGAGCAACATTCCAGTAAACTGCGGGTATTACAGGTATTATTTCCATAGTATTTCAGCGGATCGGCCACAGATTCAGGGACAATGGTGTGGGCAGCAAAGTGCATGACTGAGTCCACATCGTGCTCTTTCAGGATGCGACTGACCAGTTCCTTGTCGC
>DAOVJZ010000190.1 GCA_030632035.1 Granulosicoccaceae bacterium
CACTGTTACGCTGGAACCACCCTGAAACCGGATTAATGTTACCTGGCGATTTCATGGAAACACTAGAGGAAACCGGACTGATTATTCAGGTCACCGAATGGATACTGGAACAAGTGGGTGACTGTTTTCAAGAGCTTGAATCTGCAGGACTTCCGGACATCACTATCTCGGTAAATTTCACGCCACAGTGTTTCAGTATAGTTAACATGGTGAACTGTATAGAAAAGTTTCTTGAATCGCATCGGCTACCTCCAAAAAACCTGATTATTGAGGTGACAGAAAACATTTTAATTACTTCTGGTGATTATGCGGCTTCTGCCATTCAGCAGCTTAAAGAGTTTGGTATGAAGATTGCGTTAGATGACTTTGGAACAGGTTATTCCTCCTTAAGCCATCTCAGGAGCTTCCCTATTGATATTATCAAGATTGATCGTGAGTTTGTGCAAGACATTGCTCTTAATGAGGACGATGCAACTTTGGCAAGTGCCATAATCAGCATGGCTCACCATCTTGGCTTGAAGGTAATAGCAGAAGGTATAGAAACAACAGAACAATTAGAGTTCATGCGATCACAACAATGTGATGCGATTCAAGGATATCTGATCAGCAGACCTGTTGAGTTGGAAAAAGTTATTTCGATTTTCAAAAAGAATGCATTAGACAATAGTGATCAGGTTGTTCATTTTAATAAAAAAAGGCCTACTTGAGATTCTACCCTCTCCTCCAGATAGTACCTTCTGCCCCATCTTCAAGTACAACGCCTTCATCTTGTAATAAATCACGAACACGATCAGATTCCGCCCAGTCTTTATTAGCACGCGCTTCATTACGTTGTTTGATCAGGTTGTCAATCTCTTCATTGCTGAGTGAACCACTACTATCACCTGTAGTCAGATAGGCTTCCGGATCGTCTTGCAGTATACCTAATAATTCACCGAGCCTGACTAATATACCGGCATGTTTCCCTGCGCTGTCATTATCATTTTCTGCTTTAGCTTTGTTAATCGCATGACGCACATCAGAAAGCACAGCCAGTGCTTCTGAGGTATTAAAATCATCATCCATCGCATCATGAAAACGTTTTGCAAAATCATTATCTTCATTATTCTTTATTACATTGATGCCACGCAAAGCAGTGTAATAGGATTCGAGCGCCTGTTTGGCATTATCCAGATGGATATCAGAATAATTTAGCGGGCTGCGATAGTGGCTGGTAAGGATAAAATAGCGTATGACTTCCGGCTTATAGCGTTCCAGTATTTCACGCACGGTAAAAAAGTTACCCAATGACTTGGACATTTTTTCATTATCAATACGCACAAAGCCATTGTGCATCCACACGTTAACAAATTTTTCACCCGTAGCCGCTTCAGATTGTGCGATTTCATTTTCATGATGGGGGAATTGCAAATCAAGTCCGCCACCATGAATGTCAAAATGATGGCCCAGGCAATGCGTAGACATAGCAGAACATTCAATATGCCAACCCGGTCTACCCTTACCCCAGGGCGAATCCCAAAAAGGCTCATCCGGCTTGGCTGCTTTCCATAATACAAAATCCATCGGATCATTCTTGTGTTTATCAACTTCAACACGTTCACCGGCACGTAAGTCTTCAACATCCTTGCCAGACAAAGCCCCGTAGTTTTTAAACTTGTTAACCGAATAATAAACATCACCATTGGATGCCGGATAAGCAAAACCTTTATCCACCAATATTTGAATCATCTCAATGATTTGTTGCATGTGCATGGTTGCGCACGGTTCTTGATCAGGATGTAATACATTCAACGCATCAGCATCTTTGTGCATTTCAGCAATAAAACGTGATGTCAGTGTCGAAAGTTCCTCGCCATTTTCATTGGCACGTTTGATGATCTTGTCATCAATGTCGGTGATGTTGCGTATATACGTCACCTTGCCCTCACCAAACATCTCTTTCAGATAGCGGTACACAATATCAAACACAATCAGGACGCGCGCGTGCCCCAGATGACACATGTCATATACCGTCATGCCACACACATACATGCGCACATTTTCAGGATCAATGGGTTGAAAGGGTTCTTTCTTTTTGGTCAGGTTGTTATGGATCTGTAGCATCGGACAAGACTTCTCAAAATCTGGCTAAATCGAGCGCCTATGTTATCCGAAACCCGGAAATTCCACAAAATTCTGTTAGTTACGTTTATCGAAGCTATCGGGTATGATTCTGTTTATGAGTGAAACCCTGTTTATATCCGACCTACATCTGGACAACTCCCGCCCTGAGATCACCCAACTCTTTCTGGATTTTCTGGAAAAACGATGCCCGCAAGCTGATGCACTGTATATTCTTGGCGATCTGTTTGAAGTCTGGCTCGGTGATGATGACAATTCACCCAGCAATCTGGAAGTGGTTTCCGCACTGAAAAAACTAAGCGATAGTAGTACTCCCGTGATCGTGATGCACGGTAACCGGGATTTTCTGATGGGTGAGAAATTTTCAGCAGATACCCACTGCAAACTACTGGGTGATAATGAGGTGATCGATCTTTATGGTACCCCTACCCTGATCATGCATGGTGACACCCTCTGTACTGATGATGTCGATTACCAAAAATTTCGTCAGCAGGTACGCAATCCTGCATGGCAACAACAATTGCTGGCTATGCCTTTGGAACAACGTGCCGCTATTGCCAAAAGTATGCGTGAGCAAAATGAAAGCGCCAAAGCTGACAAGACTCATGACATTATGGATGTAAATCAAGACACTGTTGAATCAGAAATGTTGAAATACAGTGTGACACATTTGATTCATGGTCATACCCATCGCCCCAATGTGCATGAATTCACTGTAAATGGTCAAAATATGCAACGTATTGTATTGGGCGACTGGTATAAACAGGGCAGTGTTTTACAATGCAATCAGGACGGCTGTCGTCTCGAAACTCTCTGAACACCAAATAACCCGATCAAGCCTGGCACGAACAAGAATAATGTTGATGGAATAGGTACTGTCAAAACCTGTTCATACAGTAACGGCCCATACCCAGCTGTTGGATCTGACTGAATGCCCCAGTTACCTGCCAAATCCAGACGCTCAATACTGGAACCACTCCCTGCATCTCCAACCATTGGCAAGGCAGGCAATCCATCTATTCCAATTAAACCAGCAAGGTTCCCGTCTAAATCATAAATAACAGTATCAATCGGAATAGTGCCCGCCATAACCATGTCTGAAGTCATACCAAATAAAGCAAGACCATCAGACTGTGTACCACCATTCTGAATACCCGGATTAAAGTCCATTACCAAATCAAAAACCGGATTACCGTTTGCGCTACTACTTGAAGGCCCGCCAATTATAAAATAATCGCCAGAAGCAACAGAACCATCGAGCTGCATGGAGCCATAAGTGTAATCACTACCACCCCAACCCAGGCTAAATCCTGACAAATCAATTGTGCTTGATGAATTGTTAAATAATTCGACCCATTCATAATCGCCATCTGAACCGGATGGATCGTACATCACTTCAGACAAAATCAATCCTGCGTTAGCTGGCGACACTCCGGAAAATACAACAAAAAGAAAAAAAGATGAGAAAATCCCTTTTCTGAACATGAGTAACACTCCTTGTTAATTTGATTTATGTCACGAAACTGGCCAAGACATACCACCCTGGTAATTAGCTACTTATACACGCGTCCTGCGTGTATTCCCTGTAACAAGCCAGTTTGAGCACGTATTATATAAAAAACA
>DAOVJZ010000034.1 GCA_030632035.1 Granulosicoccaceae bacterium
GTAAAGTGGTTCAATGCAGACAAAGGTTTTGGCTTCATTACTCCGGATGATGGTGGCAAGGATCTGTTTGTTCATCATTCTGAAATTCAAGCTGGCGGTGGCTATGCAACCCTGAGTGATGGTCAGAAAGTGGAGTATGAAGTTGGAGAAGGCCAAAAAGGGCCGTGCGCTAATAAGGTGGTGCCAGTCTAACGCTAGTAATTAGTAGGCACCAGTACATAACAAAGGTGGTTAAGCGGACAGCCCTTCGCGGTGCTCGTTTGTGCTGAATAGCACAAACCTCTCATCGCTGTGGTCTGCCGTTTACCACCGACGTTAAAACTCAAACCCCCTTCACTTTCCCCGTTTCTAGATATCGTCTGTAACCATCCAGTATTTCTTCATGATCAAAAACCAGTTCCGGTAAATTATCCAGCGTAAACAGATCCAGATGTTTGGCATCGTCGGTGGCCTTGGGTGTGCCGGTAGCTTCGGCAACATAAACTGCACTGACAGTATGGCCTCGTGGGTCACGTTTGGGATCGGAGTAACAACCGAGTAGTATTTTGAGTTTTACATCAAGTGAGGTTTCTTCCTTTGCCTCGCGTACAGCCGCCTGTTCCAGTATTTCGCCTATATCGACAAACCCACCCGGAATAGCCCAGCCGAATGGCTCGTATTTTCTTTCGATCAATACAATGGGTTTATTAGGTCTATCGATAAGCTCGATAATGGTATCAACCGTAATAGCAGGGGTTTCGGGTCTGGGCATGATAATGTCTTTTGATAAAGTGATTGAAAATAGTGATTGAAACAATCATAGTTATACCACTTTCTGTCTCATTTGTTGATGTTGTGGTTTGAAATGATTGCCTTAACCCCAAGACTTATTTCCCTGTCCCGTGTCGGATTAATCATTTGTCTCATTATCGTGACGGCATTGACTGTGATGCCATTGCATGAGTTTCCGCCTGCCGAGAATATCAATGACAAGGTCAGTCATTTGCTGGCATTTCTGGCTCTTGCAGTAGTTGCCGATTATTCGTTTCCGCAAAAAGATTTTATTATTTCCAAAGGCTTGCCATTGTTGGCCTACGGTATTGGTATTGAGATTGTGCAGTATTTTATTCCGTATCGCAGTTTTTCTGTACTGGATATGATCGCAGATGCTTCAGGTCTGGTGGTTTATCTATTACTTATTCCTTTCCTGAACCATGTTGTTATCAGGCAAACCAATTGAAAGAGAAAACGAGATGAAAAAAACATTATATGTGTTTCTAGTATGGGCTATGTTTGGTGCCGCACAGGCGGCTGATCATGAAAAAGGCAATACGCTTGCCTTATCAGAAGGTATTAGCACCTTGCTCAAACAGGAAATGAATGAAATAAAAAAAGGAATGGAGTCTCTGGTCTTTTCAATTGCATCAGGTGACTGGGAAAAGATAGCAAAAACAGGACACAATATTAAACACAGCTATATCATGAAGAACAAACTCACCGAGTCGCAAAGACATGAACTGCATGAGAAGTTACCAAAACAGTTCAGGAAAATTGACAAAAAATTTCATTACTATGCTGGCATGTTGTCTCATGTTGCCAAGGAAAGAGATGTAGAACTGGTCAATTATTATTTCTATAAAATGAATGAATCCTGTGCGGCCTGCCATTCAATGTTTGTTAAAGATCGCTTTGAAGGCTTTAAGAAAGGTAATCGGCATGAGGAGCATAGCCATTAAAAGGTATTTCCGGTGGTTTTATTGATCCAGCGCATTTTCCTGGCTATTTCCGAGCTTAAAATCGGTTATTCTGAAAGTAGTACAAAACGTTTGTAAGGAGCATGGGTATGAAAAGTAAATTTATTATGATGGTTATCTGTCTGTTGTCATTTTCACTTTCTGCGCTGGTTCAGGCTGGTAATAAGGACATGAAGGCACTAAAAAAAGAAGCAGTCAGCATAGTTAAAAAATTTGGCGGCACATTAAAGCCACAGCTTAAAAAGGCACTGAAATCCGGCGGTCCTGTTAAGGCAATTGATGTTTGCTCAAAAACAGCACCAGAAATAGCACAGAAGCTGAGTTCAGAAACTGGCTGGACGGTTAAGCGTGTAAGCCTTAAGCCACGTAATAGTAAAACAGCGGGTCCAGATGCGTGGGAAAGAAAAGTGCTTCGCCAGTTTGATGAACGCCAGACAAAGGGTGAATTGGCAAAAAAAATGGCATATGCAGAAATAGTTGACGGACGTTTTAGATTTATGAAGGCACAAGGTGTTGAACAAGTGTGCATGAATTGTCATGCTGGAAAGGTTGCCCCGGCTACAGAAAAAGCATTGAAACATCATTATCCTGATGACAAGGCACGTGGATACTCATTAGGTCAGATAAGAGGAGCATTCAGCTTATCAAAAGACCTGTGATCTGTTTGCATGACCAATAAAAAAACCCGCCATAGGCGGGTTTAAATTAAACTTCTTTATTGTGCTTGGGAGCGGTATTATTTTATCTTTGCTTCCTTGTACATGACATGTTCACGTACGACAGGATCAAACTTTTTCATTTCAAGCTTTTCAGGCTTGGTACGTTTGTTCTTTGATGTTGTATAAAAGTGTCCGGTGCCAGCACTGGAGACCATTCTGATTTTTTCACGTGCGCTCTTTGCCATGATTTATCTCCCTAGACCTTTTCACCGCGTGCACGGATTTTTTCCAGCACGCTATCAATACCCAATTTGTCGACAATACGCATACCCTTGGAACTGATACGTAGTCTAATGAAACGCTTTTCAGCTGCTACCCAAAAACGATGCATATGCAGGTTTGGCAGAAAACGGCGGCGCGTTCTATTTTTGGCATGTGAGACATTGTTCCCTGACATTGGGCGCTTGCCTGTCACCTGACATACTTTGGACATTTTAATAACTCCTCAAAAACCGATTATTCTAATTGCGCCCTTTGACGCAGAGCCGTGCTTTATACCAGAGTCAGTATGAAGATACAATACGTGAGTTCTGTCAGGAGTTGTATCTCATTGATTTTTATATCAATCCATATTCAGCAAATGAGTAGGCCGGGCCGTCTCCGATGACCAGATGATCGAGTACCCGGATATCAACCAGTGCCAATGCCTCTGTCAGCCTTTTGGTCAGGTGTCTGTCGGCTTCGCTGGGTTCGGAGATGCCAGATGGGTGATTATGAGCCAGGATCAGGGCCGCTGCATTGTAGCCAAGCGCCTGTTTGACCACCTCGCGTGGGTGGACGCTGGCACCATTGAGCGTACCGCGAAATAGTTCTTCGCAGTGGATAACCCGATGCCGGTTATCCAGATACAGGCACGCAAACACCTCGTGTGGCAGGTCGCGCAGGCGGGCAGTCAGGTAATTGCGGGTGGCATCGGGGCTGTTCAGGGCGTCACCGTGTTGCAGGGTTTCATACAGGTGGCGGCGCGCCATTTCGAGTACAGCCTGGAGCTGGATGTACTTGGCATCACCGAGTCCGTGGCTTTGGCAAAAGTGGCCCCGATTGGCATTGAGCAGGGCGCGGAGGCTGCCGTGCTCATGCAGGAGATCACGTGCCAGATCAACAGCGGTCTTGCCACGCACGCCGGTTCGCAGGAAAATAGCCAGTAGTTCGGCATCGGAGAGGGCGGCAGGGCCGCGAGCGAGGAGTTTTTCCCGTGGACGTTCCGCCACAGGCCAGTCAGAGATAGCCATTGTTCAACCTCCATGTTGAAAAAAGTGATTTATTTCAAATATTTGAGCATAAAGTTAGTGCTTACTAACTAACATCAGCCCAGATTTCGTTTACACTGTACCCCATATGAAACGTTTGACCAATAAACACATTGTGCTGGGTGTGACCGGCAGTATCGCCGCTTACAAGAGTGCCGATCTCGTGCGCAAGCTGGTTGCGGCTGGAGCTGAGGTTCGTGTCATTATGACCCCGTCGGCAACCGAGTTTATTACCCCGCTAACCATGCAGGCGGTATCGGGTAATCCAGTGCATCAGGCATTGCTGGATGAAGAGGCCGAGGCTGGCATGGGGCATATCCAGTTGGCGCGTTGGGCCGACCTGGTACTCATAGCACCCGCCAGTGCAGATTCTTTGTCGCGCCTTGTTCATGGGCGCGGTGATACTTTGTTGGGTGCCGTGTGTCTTGCGGCCTCGTCCCCGTTAGCCGTGGCCCCAGCCATGAATCAGGCTATGTGGAAAGACCCGGCGACACAGGAGAATGTTGCAACATTAAAAGAGCGTGGATTGCACGTACTGGGGCCGGCCGAAGGTGAACAGGCTTGTGGTGATACCGGTCCTGGTCGGATGTTGGAACCAGACGATCTGGCCAGGGAAGTAGAAACCCTGTTCGATACCGGCACCCTTGCTGGTGTAAAGGTCATGGTAACGGCTGGGCCAACACAGGAAGCCATTGATCCAGTCAGATTTATCAGCAACCGCAGTTCCGGCAAGATGGGTTATGCACTGGCTGAAGCTGCCGCCGAGGCCGGTGCCGAGGTGTTACTCATCAGTGGTCCGACCAGTTTACAAACCCCGGACAGGGTACAGCGTGTGGATGTGCGTTCTGCTGAGCAAATGTATGATGCCGTGCATTCAGATGTGGAGGGGTACAATATTTTTATCGGTGCCGCAGCAGTGGCGGATTATCGACCAATCGAGGCAAAAGCAAGCAAGATAAAGAAAGATAGCGACACGATGTCGTTAGAAATGGGCAAGACGGAAGATATTTTAGCCTCGGTATCAGCGCTCAAACACAGACCTTATATGGTCGGTTTTGCCGCCGAGACCGATGAGCTTGAGGCCAACGCGCGTAAAAAACTGGAAGCTAAAAGACTGGATATAGTGGCGGCCAATCAGGTAGGTGAGGATGCTGAGGGCAAACCACTTGGATTTGAGAGTGACGAAAATACGCTGACTGTATTTTGGCAGGGTGGTAGTGAGGCATTCCCGTACATGTCCAAGTCACAACTAGCCAGGGCTCTGATAGAGCTGATTGCCAGTCGTTACAGGAATGAACACAATATTATTCGCCCGGAATCCTTCGGCTAGTCCAGAGTAAATTCTTCAACCAGGTTCAGGTACACATCTGTGGTTAATATAATTATCAGGGGTTATAGTTACGGCCTAATAATCATAACAACGCAAAAGCAGGAAGGACCATGACCAAAATTCAGCTCAAGATCCTCGATTCTCGTATTGGCAATGAATATCCCGTTCCCGATTATGCTACTGATGGTTCAGCTGGCATGGATTTACGCGCCTGTGTCGATGAACCACTGGAGCTTAAACCTGGACAGACCGAATTGATCCCCACCGGTATGGCGATCCATATTGATGATCCAACACTGGCAGCCGTCATTTTGCCGCGCTCTGGTCTTGGTCATAAGCATGGTATCGTACTGGGTAATCTGGTCGGGTTGATTGATTCAGATTATCAGGGACAGTTGTTTGTTTCCTGCTGGAATCGGGGTGATACGACCTTTACCGTGAATGCCGGTGAGCGTATTGCCCAGTTGGTCTTTGTACCGGTAGTTCAAGCCGCTTTCGAAGTGGTCGATAACTTTGATGAGTCCCTGCGTGGTGTGGGTGGATTTGGGCATACAGGCACGCAGTAGATTAATATGGAGCAATAAAAAATACATGGCCAAGAAAAAAGACACTAAAGCCGAAAATAAAAAAAAGCAGAAGCAGAGCAAGCCAGAAAATACCAAAGGACTGATGACAATTGATCGACTGATCATGCGTATTTTTCTATTTGCCTCCATTTTATTGGTGATCGCTGCAGCTGCGACTCATTTCATGAGCTCGATTCGCGCCAATGATTTCAGATTACAACAAAGTGAAGTCACTGCAAATGGTTTAGCCGGTCAGGCCAGTGCAGTTATTAATGGTTACAAGGGTGTGATGAGTGCGTTGGTAAAAGATGCCGACATTATCAGCGCGGTCTCCAGTAACAATGACTCTGCTATGGTTGCCAAAGAACAAGAACTGGCAACGTTGTTTCCTTCTGCTGCAAGAATCAAATTGCTCGGAACAGGCTCTCATGAAGTAGATACCACCGTGACACCTCATTTGGGCTATGCCTGTATTGCCATGGTTGAACAGGCAGAAAAACAAAAAGGCAAAGTGGCAACAGAAGTACATCAATTGGGCAACAAGCATCAGCATATCGATATTATTCAACGAGTCATGTCATCAGATAGACAAAGCATTGCCGGCACCTTACTGGTTAGCTTAAAAGTACCTGAGTTTAAACAGGTATTAAGCAAAACTAATCTCGGCGGTGGTTACATGGAATTGCGTCAGTACACGGGTACCGAGTTTGTTGCATTAACTAAAGTGGGAAACAATGGATTGGCTTCTAATGTTCCAGATGCCATTGTGAATGTAGCAGGCACAACATGGAAAGTAGCTTATTGGGGTGCAGCGATGAACTGGAGTCTGTTGTCACCTGAACAAATAATGGTATGGGCTGTGGTATTGGGTTTAGTGCTGGTATTGGCTATCGTTGCCTTTACATTTAAGAAAATAATCAACAATGCCGTTCGTGATGATCTGGTTGTGATTATTAATCTGGTCAAGGATCTTGCGGCAGGAAAATTAAGTTCTGATTATTCTGTGCGTTTGTATAATTTCCGGGGTGCGATTGAAAACCTGATCCGTATGGCACCGGAGTTTGGTGTGAAGAATGCAGCACCGTTTATAAAAACACCGGCATCAGGGACAACAGAAGCACCAGAGAATGATATTAAAGCGGCATCACTGGAGCCGGAAGAAGTAGCACAAGATCTGATTTTTCAGGATAAAGAAAGTATTCAGGTGAAAGAAATTGCCGAGACAGGCAGTTCAAAAGCACCAGCCAGTATATTCAAGGCCTATGATATTCGCGGTATTGTTGGTGATACGTTAACACCGGCTATTGCATGTGATATTGGTCGTGCGATTGGCAGTGAGGCCTATGAGCGAGGACAACAAAGTATTGTTGTTGCACGTGACGGACGTTTATCTGGCCCCGATATTATTGAAAATCTGATTAAGGGTTTACGTGAAACCGGTCGTGATGTAATCGATATCGGCATGGTGCCAACACCGGTTTTATATTTTGCAACGCAACACCTGAAGACCGGTTCCGGCATTATGGTAACCGGCAGTCACAACCCGCCTGATTACAATGGTTTCAAAATGGTGTTAGGTAATGAAACCTTGTCCGGTGATGCTATTCAGGGTTTACGTCAACGCATTGAAGCCGGTAATTTTTTAACGGGTGAAGGCAGCCTGGAAAGTATTGATGTGGTGAATGATTATATGGAACGCATCACCAGTGATATTAACCTTGTTCGACCCATGAAAGTGATTCTGGATTGCGGTAACGGTGTTGGTGGTGCAGTTGCCCCACGTTTATTACAGGCACTGGGTTGTGAACTGACCGAACTGTATTGTGAAGTTGATGGAAATTTCCCGAATCATCATCCTGATCCGAGTCAACCGGAAAACCTGGAAGACTTGATCAAGGCAGTGAAAGAACAAGGTGCCGATGTAGGGCTTGCACTGGACGGTGATGGTGATCGCCTTGGCGTGGTTGATGCAGATGGCAATGTGATCTGGGCTGATCGTCAAATGATGTTGTATGCAAAAGATGTATTGTCGCGCAATGCCGGTGCCATGATTATTTATGACATCAAGTGCACAAACAATCTGGGCACCGTCATTCAGGATGCCGGAGGTACGCCACTGATGTGGAAAACCGGACATTCATTTATCAAGGCCAAACTGGCAGAGACCGGTGCACTGTTGGCAGGTGAAATGAGTGGCCACATTTTCTTCAAGGAACGCTGGTTCGGTTTTGATGATGCGCTTTATACCGCAGGTCGTTTACTTGAAATTCTGGCTGCAGATAAACGCAGTACCACAGAAATTTTTGCGGCTTTGCCATCAGCAATCAGTACGCCGGAATTAAAGGCCAATACCGCTGAAGGTGAACAATTTAAATTTATTGAAAAATTTGTCGCACAAGCCAGTTTCGATGGTGCCGTGTTGACTACGATTGATGGTCTGCGTGCTGATTTCGAAGATGGTTGGGGACTGGTGCGTGCCTCCAATACTACACCGTGTCTGGTAATGCGGTTTGAAGCCCAGACCCCGCAGGCATTACAACGGATTCAGGAAGAGTTCCGGAAGATTATGATGGCGGTTGATCCTAATCTGTCTTTACCATTCTAGATTAATAATCTAAACCGCCAGGAACACCAAAAAATTATTCTGGATAACACTCTGGTCTTCCTGGCGACTTGGCGGTTCAATATTAATTACTTCCTGTCCTTCGACAAGCTCTGCCCAAACGTCTAGAATGCTGGGCTATATGTGAAATCTCATTAATAAGATTTTCTGGAATCCAACATGCTTGATAAAACATCGGGAATGAATATTGCCAAGGTTCTGACGGAATCGTTGCCTTATATACAACGTTTTCAGGGTCAGACCGTGGTCATCAAATATGGCGGTAATGCCATGGTCGACGATGCCCTGAAAAGTGGTTTCGCACGTGATGTCGTGCTCATGAAACTGGTGGGTATTAATCCCGTTATCGTACACGGTGGCGGTCCCCAGATAGGAGAACTCCTGAAAAAGCTGGGCAAGGAAAGCAAGTTTGTTGAAGGCATGCGTGTGACTGATACCGAAACCATGAGCGTGGTGGAAATGGTGTTAGGTGGTCAGGTGAATAAGGAAATCGTGAGTCTGATTAACCAGCACGGTGGTAAGGCTGTGGGACTCACCGGTAAAGATGGCAATCTTATCAAGGCGCGTAAAATGACCTTTACCCGTAACGCACCTGAGATGAATACCCCTGAAATTATAGACATAGGCCATGTTGGCGAAGTGGCCGAGATCGATCCGGATGTGGTTGATATGCTGATCAATGATGACTTTATTCCGGTGATTGCGCCGATTGGTGTGGATGAAAAAGGCCAAGCCTACAATATTAATGCGGATTTAGTAGCGGGTCGTATGGCAGAAACCCTATGTGCCGAGAAGTTAATATTGTTGACTAATACGCTGGGTCTGCTAGATAAAGAGGATAAGCTTTTAACAGGGCTCGACTCCGGGCAAGTCGATGAACTGATAAAAGACGGGACCATACAAGGAGGCATGCTACCGAAGATCCGCTGTGCGCTGGATGCTGTACATGCTGGCGTAACGAGTTCACACATTATTGATGGTCGTGTAGAACATGCGGTTCTTCTGGAGATTTTTACAGACGAAGGAGTGGGAACACTAATCAAGTCGTAAAAACAATAAAGGGGAGGGTTGAGCCATGCAACTGGCAAGCACAACCGAACACCGAGGTACGCGCCGTCAACAAATCCTGGAAGCACTCGCCAGAGAGCTGGAAGTCAATCCGGGGTCGAGAATCACTACCGCTAATCTAGCCAAATCCGTTGGCGTTTCTGAAGCTGCACTTTATCGACATTTTTCCAGTAAGGCGCGTATGTTTGACGGGTTGATTGAGTTTACCGAAGACACTATTTTCGGTTTGATCAATAAAATCCTGTCAGATGATTATGATGCGATTAAACGTTGCGATAAAATTTGTCAATTACTTTTAACATTCTCTGAACGTAATCCTGGTATTACCCGTATCCTGATGGGTGATGCACTGGTGGGCGAAACTAGCAGGTTGCGTTCAAGGGTGGCCAAGTTGTTTGAAAGACTGGAAACGCAATTCAAACAGGTTTTGCGTGAAGGGCAACTGCATTCAGAGATTGCGCCAGATTCACAGGTTCAAGTGGTGGCAGAGTTACTGGTATCGGTTGTAGTCGGACGCTTGAATCAATATGTGCGTACCGAGTTCATGAGAAAACCAACAGAGCAATGGGACGAACAATGGTATATGTTGTCAGCAGGGATTAACGCTGTGCAGCAACCTCTATAGACCCTTGAGTTTCTGAAAACGTGCAATATCATTTTCAAACTGTTGTGTGATGTCTCTCGTTTCCTGTTCTTTTTCTGTAATCAATATTTTTTGACGTTCTATTTTATCTTGCGTTAAATTCATATCTTCCTGCAATATCTTGGGCAGTGCTTTACCAGATCGCTCATGATTGGCAGCCTGTTTTTTCAGTCCTTTCATTACCTTGTTCAGGCTGGTTATTTTGTCATTGGCCATTTTAATACTGGCATCAACTGCATGTAGTCTGCCATCACGTGCCATTTTCATGTCATCGATATTGCCATAGGTACTTAACAAGGCGTGATCATATCTGGCCTGAACTTCAGCCTGCCGCTTCTTTTCCTGTTCAATTATTTTCAGGCGTGCCGCTTCCTTGAGTTCTTCTTCAGTCCGGGCTCTATCTACCTTGTCGACAACACGTCCTTCTTTATTGACTTCAACATGTCCCTTCTGTGCATATTCTGGTGGCACCACATTACCGCATTCACGAATACCTTCTTTA
>DAOVJZ010000183.1 GCA_030632035.1 Granulosicoccaceae bacterium
AATCGGTGCGCTCTTTCCTGCTTCGGATTGTTTGAGCACATCGAACATGCCGGAAGCAACAAAGCACATGTAATCACCCTTATCGCCTTCCTTAAATACTAGCTCACCCTTTTCAACTTCGAGCATAGTACACCTGCTGGCAACAACCTTTAACTCGTTACTGGTAAATCCATTAAACAGAGGAATGTTAATCAATACTTCTTCAATTGCTTCGCTCATTATTATTGTCCTTGATTGTAGTGACTGCTTCCATCACCGGATCGGCCGAATCAAGATTAAGTTTAGCCCAGATTCAGGAAATTTCTGAGACGCCCTACACCTTCTTTTAATTTATCGATGTCGGTGGTATAGGCAAAACGTACATATTTTTCCGGCTGATTTATTCCAAAGTCCTTGCCCGGTGTAATGGCCACCCCCGCTTTTTCCAGTATATCCATCACAAACTGGAAACTGTCATCTGTAAATTGACTACAGCCGGCATAAAGATAAAACGCACCCTGCGGTGTAACCGGAATATCAAAACCCATCTCACGCAAGGCCGGCAACAGGTAGTCACGACGTTGCTGGAATTCCTGTCGGCGTTGTTCAAGGATGGCAATCGCCTCTGGCTGGAAGGCAGCCAGTGCTGCATATTGTGCCGGTGTCGATGCCGCCAGAAAAATATTTTGTGCCAGCTTGTCGACTTCCTTGATGTAGGGTTCTGGTGCAACCAGCCAACCCACACGCCAGCCCGTCATACCAAAGTATTTGGAAAAACTGTTTACGACAAATACATCATCAGACAAGGTCAGTGCGCTGGTGGTTTTTCCTTCATAAATCAACCCATGATAAATCTCATCCACAATTAAATGTCCATCACGATCTTTAACAGCATTGATAATGGCTTTTAGATCCATTTCATTAACAATCGTACCCGTGGGATTGGATGGTGAGGCCACCAATGCTGCAACCGTTTTGTGATTCCAGTATTGGGTAATATGTTCAGCCGTGAGTTGATAATCAGTATCAGCACTAACAGGTATGGCCTGTGCCTTACCTTCAACCAGTCGGACAAAATGACGGTTGCAGGGATAACCGGGGTCGGCCATGAGCATAGACTCGCCGGGATTGATTAAAACCGAGACCGCCAGTTGCAATGCACCGGAGGCACCAGGGGTGACGACAATCCTTTCCGGTGCTACATCCGCGTTATAGGCTTGCTTGTAAAAGTTTGAAATGGCCTTGCGTAATTCATACAGTCCGAGTGCGGGTGTGTAATGGGTATGGCCATCAGATAATGATTGTATGCCGGCATCAATGATGGGCTGTGGTGTTTCAAAATCCGGTTCACCGATCTCCATATGGATGATGTCTTTACCCTGTGCCTCCAGTTCGCGTGCTCTTGCCAATAAGTCCATAACGTAGAACGGCTGAATATCAGCCATTCTGTCGGCAATGTGGGGTTTACGTGTCATGCACTATGTATACGCCTAACCAGATCGATATTCAAATACTTGTCGTCATCAGTCACAATCGATGCCTGTGAGCCACCGATCACCTTGAAAGGTTGATCCGGTTCACCCATTTGATCGAGTATCAATTTAGCGCCGGTAAAATCATGTTGAGTGGTGTAACTATCAACCGTGATGATAATCGATAGTGATGCACCACCGGCCGATTTAATACCATTAGCAGAATCTTCAAATACCATGCATTGTTCTGGCTTTAAATGCATTTTTTCAAGTACGTAATTATAAATATCCGGTGCCGGTTTCTTGGCTGGCACTACATCACCTGCGCCGATCACTTCAAACCAGTCAATTGATTCAGCTGATAAGGCGTGCTCAAGTAATGCATGGACATTATTAACTGTAGTGGTCGTAGCGATAGCCAGACGCAATCCTTCTGCACGTGCTTCTTCAAGCAGACGTTTTACACCGGTGCGTAATGGGATTCCGCCCTTGGACAACAGTGTTACGTAATGACTGGTTTTGCTTGCATGTAAACCGGCAATAAACTCAACAAGATCATCCGGGCGTTTGAAGCTAGTGTTGAATTTATCTAGATAAAAACGGATACGCTCCTTGCCACCAGTGACCGCTAATAATTCACCATAAAGTGCATCAGTCCAGTTCCAATCCAGACCGGCCTCATCAAATGCCATGTTAAATGCGACCCGGTGACCATCCCTTTCGGTTTCGGATAATGTCCCGTCTACGTCAAATACCAATGCTTCCAGAGCCATCTTAATATACCTTATTAATACCTGATTTCAGGATTGTGATTGTAAAAAATGCCTATTTTATAGCTATTTAGCTTAATCTGAAAGCATCTGGACGCCGGATTCAGAAGAAATACCCCTCCAATCTAAATGGCAGGAGTTGCCTAAAGCGCAGAATCTGGTAATAATGCGCGCTTGATTTTTCAATGGACGCTGGCACGGAGACCCTATTTATGCCTGCTAAGAAAACGGCAAAAAAGAAGGCTACCAAGAAAAAGGTAGTAAAAAAGACTGCAGTAAAGAAAAAAATCGCCAAAAAGAAGGTGGCTAAAAAAGCGCCTGCCAAGAAGGCTGTGGCTAAAAAAGCACCTGCCAAGAAGGCTGTG
Organism: Granulosicoccaceae bacterium; assembly: GCA_030632035.1. GTDB lineage: Bacteria > Pseudomonadota > Gammaproteobacteria > DAOVJZ01 > DAOVJZ01 > DAOVJZ01. The sequence goes on from DAOVJZ010000183.1 coordinate 2,587, forward strand.
GCTAAAAAAGCACCTGCCAAGAAGGCTGTGGCTAAAAAAGCGCCTGCCAAAAAGGCACCTGCTAAAAAGACTGTCGCCAAAAAATCTTCTGTTTCAAAGACAACCAGAGTCAAAACCCATACCTCAAACGGTATTGATATGCATGGCCTGACTCCTTATAAAATAAAAAAGAATGAAGACTATATGAATGAAAAGCAGTCTGCGCATTTCCGTGAGCTTCTGTTAGCGTGGAAAAACGATCTCATGCAGGAAGTCGATAAGACTGTACATCACATGCAGGATGAAGCGGCTAATTTCCCTGATCCAAATGATCGTGCTTCACAGGAATCCGAGTTTGCTATGGAATTGCGCACGCGTGACCGTGAACGCAAGCTGATCAAGAAAATTGATGAATCAATCAATAATCTTGAAAATAGTGAATACGGTTATTGCGATGTATGCGGTATCGAAATTGGTGTTCAACGGCTTGAAGCCAGACCCACAGCAACACAATGTATTGACTGTAAGACACTTGATGAAATACGGGAACGTTCATCAAAACTGTAATTGTGAAAGGGGCTTAACGGCCCCTTTTTATTTTCTTTTATTTATTCATGGCGAATGGAAACATGACAACCTATCGTGGTCGTTTTGCGCCCTCTCCTACTGGTCCCTTACATTTTGGATCACTTGTTGCTGCCGTTGGCAGTTATCTTGAAGCCCGCTCTCGTAATGGTATCTGGCTGGTTCGCATGGAAGACATTGATCCTCCACGTGAAATTGCCGGTGCCGCCAATGATATTTTAAAAACACTTGAACAGTTTGGTTTTGAATGGAATGAGAAAGTAATATTTCAAAGTTCCCGACTTGATGCTTATGAGAAGGCATTTCAAACATTAAAAGAAAAAGAATTTATCTATGCCTGCTCTTGTTCACGCAAGGAAATTGCGGCAACAGGCAAGCCTGGTCTTGAAGGCAATATCTATACCGGTTTATGTCGAGATAAAGAAATTGAGTTTAATAATGACTTGGCTATTCGTGTAAAAACAAGAAATAATAAAATTTCTTTTACTGACGCGTTGCAGGGTAATAAAGCCTGCAACTTGCAAAAAGACATTGGTGATTTTATTGTGCGCCGCAAAGACGGCCTGTTCGCCTATCAGCTAGCTGTCGTCATTGATGATACCGAACAAAACATATCTCATATCGTGCGTGGCAATGATTTATTAAATTCCAGTTTTCGCCAAATCCATTTACAGGAATTACTGGAATTACCTCGCGTTGATTATTGCCACCTGCCTGTTGCTGTTAATGCCAAGGGAGACAAACTGAGTAAACAAACGTCCGCACCTGCGCTTGATAAAAGACATCCTGTTGATGAACTGGT
>DAOVJZ010000038.1 GCA_030632035.1 Granulosicoccaceae bacterium
CGGAAGGAATTTGAATCATCTACTACAAGGGCAGTAACTGCTGGGTGGTCCATTGTATAAACTCCTCTGCTTAGATAATTATTCAGGAGTCATTCCATGACGGGGTTTAGCTACACGGGCTTCAAGCCCTAAATCCCATTGGGATATATATCGGCCTTGAATATGATTACTTTATCTATGGAAATCTATAGAAAATAAAAAACGGGCCAATTGGCCCGTTTTTTCTATATATAAATAAATGACTTAGGGTGAAAACCGCCGATATGTATCTTTATGGAAGAAAAAGCTTTTCCCTTCAAAACTACCAGGAACATATTCTATGCCGTAGCTATCACGTAGCTGACTTTTAGCATATTCAACCACTTCCCACAGGCGGTGACGCTCGGCATTGACATTATCAGCCTCAGACTCGAATGGACGAGAATACATCTCTTCACTCAGCTGGCGCACACGACATATCATCTCATCAAGGAGTCGCTTGGACAAACCCAGTTCTAATACTTCTTTTTCCATCCTGCTACCCCTCTGAAACCTAAAGATTATTCTTATTCATTGGCCTCTAACGCCCTATACTTTAGATATTTTTAAGCCAAAAATCCATATTAAATTGACTGACTTTCATCCAATATCTCCTTTATTAAAACGCAACAAACTGAATTATTTAACATTTTCTTTTCAGCACCATATAATACAGCCTGATTTGTATGTCTCTCAATCTCAAGGAAATCACCTGATATGGAACCCAATCCAGAACACCGGCAACAAGCCGAAAAGGTTGCTTCCCTGTTTGATCTGGTCGCCGATGGCTATGACAACCCAGCCACGCGCTTTTTCTCATTCTGTGCCGACAAGCTGGTTGATAAGATTCAACCCCACATGGGGCACAAACTGCTGGATATCGCCACTGGCACCGGTGCAGTCGCTATCCCGGCGGCACAGGCAGTCGGGCCCTCCGGGCATATCCACGCAATTGACCTTTCTGCCAACATGCTCAGTCAAGCCGAAAAAAATATAAATAAAATGCAGTTACCCAATATTGATCTACATGAGATGGATGCACAGCAACTTGAATTTCGTGGTAAATATTTTGATGTTGTGACGTGCTCATTCGGGCTTTTCTTTTTACCCGATATGCAGGCAGGATTAAAAGAATGGTTCCGGGTATTAAAGCCTGGTGGCAAAGTTATGTTTAGTTCATTCGCACCTAATGCCTTTACACCACTGAATGAAATTTTTATTGAAAACCTGAATCAATTTGATGTGGATACCGAGATGCTACGCTGGCAAAAACTCAGCGATAAAAAAGAGTGTATTGCATTGCTTGAAAGCACCGGTTTTGAAAACAATAAAGTTGAGACCGAACAAATGGGTTATTACCTGGCTGATATCAACGACTGGTGGGAACTGAATATGAATACCGGCTACCGTGGCTTTATTGAACAAATACCGGTACAGGCATTGGACGAGTTCCGCACTCAATACATGAACGATGTAGAAAAACTGATGACCGACAAGGGGCTTTGGCTCGATATAGAAACTCATTTCTGCAGTGGTATCCGTCCCGAACAAAACGTAAACAATTAATCTTTTCAACACAAACGAGTAATAACAATGACAAGAGTAACGATCTACAGCACAGGGACTTGTCCTATCTGTGATAAAACCAAGAACCTTCTTAAAAAATGGTCTATCCCATACAATGAAGTACGTGTCGATCAGGATCAGGCAGGGTTAAAAGAGATGCTTGAAATTACCAACCACGCGCGTATGGTTCCACAAATCGCAATCGATGGAAAATGGATCGGTGGTTTTACCGAGTTGACCGAAATGCATATGGAAGATCAGCTTGATGAATTCATGGAGTCATAATGCGTCTCTATCTGGTTCAACATGGCGAAGCCAAATCGAAGCAGGAAGATCCGGAACGCGGCCTCACTAACAAGGGCATCAGTGATATTGAAACGCTGGCTGATTTTCTGAAAGCTAAAGTCAGCTTTGATCGTGTTGTACATAGCGGAAAATTACGCGCTCAACAAACGGCCGACATTCTAACTGCCGCCATTGCACCCAATATCACACCGGCTGTGATTGACTGCATCAATCCCAATGATGATCCAGAAAAACTAGCCAAACTTATTGTAAGCTGGACAGGTGACAACCTGATTATTGCTCATCTTCCCTTCATGGCACGCATGGTTGGGCTACTGGTAAATAACAATCCTGACAACACACTGAACAACTACCAACCCGGTAGTATGGTGTGCCTTGAAAAAGAGGATGGCGCAGGTGAATGGAAAATTGCGTGGATATTACGACCAGAGTTATTTAATTAAATAAATAATAAGCAATTAGATCACCCGCTCATCACCACCATCAACAGGCACCTGCGCCGCCGTCGTCTTGGCAAACAACGGCCCACACATCTCCGCGCTCAGTTCGGCAACATCATGACTGGTGACTTCTACTTTCATAATATTGCGCTTTTTATATTCTTCCACTGTCATACCATAGGAATCAGCACGCGCCTGTAGTATTTCATCGGTCCAGAGCGCCGTATCAAATACGGCATTGGGATGTAACGTATTAATGCGAATATTATCCTTGCCCCATTCCAGTGCTGCGACACGCATGAGTTGGTTCAATGCTGCTTTTGATGCTGAATAGGCGCCCGCGCCTGGACCTGGTGCTGGTACATTCTTGGAGCCGATAATCACTACACGGCCACCATTTAATGCCAGTTTTAAATAAGGCTCAGTGGCACGCATCAAAATAAGGTTGGCAGTTAAATTTATATCCAGTGTCTTTTGCCACATGGCCAGATCCATTTCATCAATGCGTTTACTCTTGGGAAAAATACCGGCATTCAGGATCAACATATCCAGCCCACCAAAATGCCGCACCGTTTTTTCCAGTACGTCGTTAATCGCATTTTCATCACTAACATCACACACCAGCCCAAGATAATCCTGACGTGTATATAAAGTTTCAATATCTGGATTGATATCCAGACCCACAACAGCCGCACCACGTTTTAAAAATGAATCAACACAGGCCTTGCCAATACCGGAGGCAGCACCCGTCACCAAGACTACTTCGCCACTAAATACTGATGGTGTCCCGCCCTTTTTTAGTTTGGCCTGTTCCAGGTCCCAATACTCGACATCAAAAATATTCTGTGAAGGCAGTGCCTGAAAATTTTCCAGCTCAGTAGCACGTTCAATAATGTCCATCGTATGCATATAAATATCATGCACAATCATCGCGTCCTTCATACTGCGTCCTGCTGTACACAATCCAAGTTCTTTATCCAAAACCACGCGCGGTGCCTGATCCATAATTGTTTTTGGTTCTTTTGCATTCGGCGCATGTTTATCAAAATATTTCTGATAGGCATTTTGATAGGCATCAATAGTGTTACCCAACATGGGTAACTGCTTAGTACGGATTACATGATCCGGTGTTGCTGGTCCCTGTTGGCTGATAGTTGCTACATCAGCACGACGACAAAAAGACAGGGTTCGGTCATCAACACGACTATGGATGATCATCGGGAAACCGGTCATCTCAGAGACTTGCTTTCGCAGCGTGGCCAACTCAACTGTATTATTTCTTTTTATCGTTTGTGATGAAGTTGTGGCTAAATTCAGTGCCTTGTTTTTATCCAGCCAGGCTTCCGCTTTCGAAACCAGTTCAATCATGCCTTCATAGGATTCTTTTGCATTGTCACCAAAAGAAAAAATGCCATGATTCATTAACACCATACCGATAGTATTATCGTTACGATCAGCATTAAACCTCTCTGCACATAATCGTGCTAAATCAAATCCAGGCATTTCATATGGCACGATCACAACACTATCACCATAAATTTCCTTAATACGATCCAGACCCTTTGGTGTATTAGTAATAGTGACGACTGCATCGGCATGCGTATGATCGACATACTTAAATGGCAACGTGGCATGCAAAATAGTTTCAACTGAAGGTGTCGGTGCAGAGGCATTGGTCATGTGGGTCTTAAGTTCATTGACCATTTGCGGATCAGAGAGCGCCGGTAGTTTGGATAATGCGATCAGATGCTCCATTCTGACGGGCGCAAAACCGGGACGTTCAATAGTTTCCAGATCCCAGCCACTGCCTTTTACATAAAGCAGTTCTTCTTCCTGCCCCAGGATGTTTTTTTCTGTAATTTTGACCGAAGTATTACCGCCACCATGTAATACCAACGATTTGTCCTGACCTAAAAGACGTGATGTATAAACGCGCAGATCGAGTTCATCCTTTGACTGCGCCGCATCTCTATCATTCCATAAACTGTTCATCGCACCCTTCTTTATAATAACAACAGGAAAGGTATGATTTTAACGCACTCTATTTATCGGGTATAGCGTTGTGATTTATTCGACTTGTTTGAATTTGGGGAAAGCAGATTTGATAGCCTTGATTATCTTGTCGGGGGTAAATGGTTTAACAATATAGCCCTTGGCACCTTCTGAAATGGCCTTCTTTACCTTGTTTGCCCCGGTCTCGCCACTTATCATCAAGACACTTGTCTTGGGATGGCTGGATCGAATTTTCTTGAGAACGGAAAAACCACTTTCTCCTGGCAATACAATATCCAGAAAAACCATATCAGGATTTTCTTTATCCATAATATGCGTAGCACTCTCGGCATCTCCAGCCTCACCAAGTACAATTATCCCTATCCTTTTCAGTGTTAATCTCAACATTTCTCTAATCATACTGTCATCATCCACAACGATGGCAGACAAGGCTTGATTATTCACTTGGTATTTCTCCTATTGTTCTCCATATATATAGCGGCACATAACCAATTCAGCTTAACCATAATTTATAGGGTAAAATAAACAATCAGCACAGAATGCCGATATTCTTAACTACGGTAACAGCATGCAGACTGCCAAAAATATTTTTACGTGGAAACAATACTGGGCCAAACGCTTTGGCACTGCACCGGTATTACCTATGTCGCGCGAAGAAATGGATGATCTCGGCTGGGACAGTTGCGATATTATTATCGTGACGGGTGATGCCTACGTTGATCACCCCAGTTTCGGTATGGCGTTAATTGGTCGTTTGCTGGAGGCACAGGGTTTTCGTGTTGGTATCATTGCCCAGCCCGATTGGAAAAATACCAAAGACTTTGAAAAACTCGGAAAACCCAATCTTTTCTTTGGTGTCACTGCGGGTAACATGGATTCAATGGTCAATCGTTATACCTCTGATCGACGTATGCGCAGTAATGATGCCTACACACCAGATGGTATTGGCGGTAAACGGCCCGATCGTTCTGTCACCGTGTATGCACAACGTGTACGTGAAGCCTATAAGGGTGTGCCGGTCATTATTGGTGGCATTGAAGCCAGCCTGCGTCGTATCGCACATTACGATTATTGGTCAGACAAGGTAAAGCGTTCTATATTGCCTGATTCAAAAGCAGACCTGCTGGTTTATGGTAATGCTGAACGCGCCATTGTTGAGATTGCTCATCGACTTGCCACCGGTGAAGACATTAAAAACATAACCGACATCCGCGGCACGGCTTTCATGGCGAACACTGTCCCGGATAACTGGACTGTGATTGATTCAACACATGTTGATAAACCGGGCAGGATTGAACCACATCCTGATCCTTATGCGCATGAACCTGATTGTAAAAACAATGCATCGAATGTAGTACCGTTTACAGTTAAACCTGTCAAAGTTGATCGTGCAACCACCGTCATGCAATTACCCGCCTTTGAACAGATAAAAAATGATCGGGTGCTCTATGCGCATACATCACGTGTGTTTCACCTTGAAACTAATCCTGGCAATGCACGTGTCTTGATACAAAAACATGGCAATCGTTATGTCTGGCTGAATCCACCACCCATTCCACTGACAACCAAGGAACTGGATCAAGTTTATGAGCTCCCTTATACGCGCATGCCAAACCCCGCCTATGGCAAGGCTAAATTACCTGCATGGGAAATGATCCAGTTCTCTATCAACATCATGCGTGGTTGTTTTGGCGGCTGTACCTTTTGTTCTATTACTGAACACGAAGGCCGCATTATTCAAAACCGTTCTGAAGATTCCATTATTCGCGAGATTGAAACCATTCGTGATACCGCCCCTGATTTTAAAGGCTATATTTCTGATCTGGGTGGCCCCACGGCCAATATGTATCGACTCAAATGCAAGACTGAAAAGATTGAATCCGCTTGCCGACGCCTGTCCTGTGTCTACCCCGATATTTGTAAAAACATGGGTACTGATCACAAACCCTTAATCCATCTTTATAAACGTGCGCGCAAACTTGAGGGAATAAAAAAAGTCTTTATCGCCTCCGGCCTGCGTTACGATCTGGCCGTGCGTTCACCGGAATATGTAAAAGAACTGGTCACACATCATGTCGGTGGCTATCTCAAAATTGCACCCGAACACACGGAAGAAAAAGCGTTAAGTAAAATGATGAAACCCGGCATCGGCACCTATGACAAGTTCAAACGCATGTTCGATAAATTTACCGATGAGGCCGGCAAAGAACAATATCTTATTCCCTATTTTATCTCAGCGCATCCGGGTACCACAGATGAAGACATGCTCAACCTCGCCTTATGGTTAAAACAAAATAAATTCAGGCCGGATCAAGTACAAGCATTTCTACCCACTCCATTGGCCATTGCCTCAGCCATGTATCACAGCGGGAAGAACCCATTAAAAAAGGTTTCCAATACTTCAGAAGAAGTCACTGTGCCGAAAGGCGATAAAAAGCGCAGACTGCACAAAGCATTTCTACGTTATCACGATGCAGAAAACTGGCCACTCTTGCGCCAAGCGCTCAAGGATATGGGGAGAGAAGATTTAATTGGTAATGGTAAACGTCATCTGGTTCCAAGCTGGCAACCGGAAGGTACTGGCAAAAAACCGGAAGGTGTAAGAAAGCATTATGCTAAAAACAAATTAACAAAACACACTGTAAAAAAGAAGGTAACAAAACAAGCCACGAACAAGAAGAATAAAAATAGCTAAAATATTTTTTGATGCTATGGTAATATTCCCCTTAAATAAAGGGTTTCACGAGACATTATGGATTCAGGAAAAAATACGAAAAGAAAGAGCAGATTTGGTCGGAATATACGCAATTTTTTTACTCGGCTGAAAAATAAAAATCTTTTCCGTTCCGACTTTGATCGTTTTCGTCTTCTGGCAGAAAAAGCAGGTCACCGATTTCCTCTTGAGTGGAACGACCGTTATCCCTGCCTCAAAGATGATACAGGCTCTACACGATTTAATGGCCACTACCTGCTTCATACTGCATGGGCAGCTCGTAAACTTAAAGATATCCAACCTGTCCAACATACCGATATTTCTTCGTCACTTTATTTTAATGCTCTGGTCTCAGCCTTTATTCCGGTTAATTTTTATGATTATAGACCTGCCAAAAGTACGTTATCAGGCCTGACATCAGGCTTCTCTGATTTGATGAAATTACCATTTGAAAACAATAGTCAGGCATCTATTAGTTGCATGCACGTCATTGAACATATTGGGCTAGGGCGTTACGGAGATAAAATGGATCCTGATGGTGACGTCACTGCAATTTCAGAACTCAAAAGAGTAACCGCATCTGGTGGTTCGTTATTATTCGTTGTCCCCGTAGGTAAGCCACGTATCCAGTTTAATGCGCACCGTATTTATAGTTATGATCAAATAATTAAATACTTTGATGGTTTCACTCTGAGAGAATTTTCACTGATTCCTGATGAACCAAATGATGACAACCTTATTATTAATGCAACAGAAGAACAGTCTGATGCACAAAACTACGGGTGTGGCTGTTTCTGGTTTGTTAAAAAATAAGCTCTAGTCCTCATAAATTTGAAATGTAATAATCACTTCCTGATGGAGCACCATCAATTCTGTAGCCTGAAGCAGAAAGTAAGTCACTGATAGTATCTATACTTTCTGGCGAAGATTCTATTTGTAGATATGCCCTGTTTTCAGAAAGAAACTTCTGCATACCACGAATAACTTCAACTTCATTTCCTTCAACATCAATTTTTACAAAACAACTTTTATCTCTGATATCAAGTATGTCATCCAATACGCGTACATCTACCTCAACACTATGTGTGTTTCTGTTATTGGCCCAATCCCGTCTAAGAGAACTTGTTCCCAAAAAATAAGGGTGATAATAAAGCTCCATTCTGTCCTTTTTATCAGACAATGCACAATTATATCCTTCCCATTTTGAGGTTAAATTATTTATTAAAATATTACTACTCGTCTGCTGATACAATACTGGTAAGGGTTCAAAGCTGTAAATTTTTTCTATATTTGACAATTTCCCAAGAAGAACAGAATAGAAACCCAGGTTGGCTCCAATATCAAAAAAATATTTTATATTGTTTTCTTTAATAATTTCTTTTGCGTTTTCAATTAACTCATTTTCATATTTTTTGAATTTAATTATTCCTTCATCCATCAAGCTATTTTTATTCAACAGAAAATAAGCCCCTTCTCTTCTATAAACCTGGAATGGGTGCGAAAAAAAATTGTTTAATCTTTTGTATATGCTTCTAAATATTTTAGGGACAAACATGGATAATATTCCAGAATTCAGGACAGTTATATTTCTTTATAAATTTCCGCACCGGATTTTTTAAATTCCTCAGCCTTGTCCTGCATGGCCTTTTCCAGTGCTTCATCCTCGGCTATTTCCTGTTTGGCGGCATAGTCACGTACATCCTGCGTGATCTTCATGGAACAGAAATTGGGACCACACATGGAGCAGAAATGGGCAACCTTGTGTGCCTGTTTGGGCATGGTGGCGTCGTGGTATTCACGTGCCCTGTCCGGATCGAGTCCTATATTGAATTGATCTTCCCAGCGAAATTCAAACCGTGCCTTGGACATGGCGTTATCACGGATCTGCGCACCGGGGTGACCTTTTGCAAGATCAGCAGCATGGGCGGCAATCTTGTAAGTAATGATGCCTTCTTTAACATCGTCACGATCAGGTAGACCTAAATGTTCCTTGGGTGTGACGTAACACAACATGGCCGTACCGTACCAACCGATCATGGCCGCCCCAATACCAGAGGTAATGTGATCATAACCGGGGGCAATATCTGTGGTCAGTGGACCTAATGTGTAGAACGGGGCTTCACCACATTCTTCCAGCTGTTTATCCATATTCACCTTTATCATGTGCATCGGGACATGGCCGGGGCCTTCAATAATAGTTTGCACATCGTGCTTCCATGCAATCTTTGTTAACTCGCCCAATGCTTCCAACTCACCAAACTGGGCGGCATCGTTGGCATCGGCCAGTGAACCGGGACGCAGACCATCACCTAACGAGAATGACACGTCATAAGCTTTCATGATCTCGCAGATGTCTTCAAAATGTGTGTACAGGAAATTTTCCTTGTGATGGGCAAGACACCACTTGGCCATAATGGAACCACCGCGTGACACAATGCCGGTCAGGCGTTTGGCGGTCAATGGTACATGACGTAACAACACGCCGGCATGAATGGTAAAATAATCCACACCCTGTTCGGCCTGTTCAATCAGCGTATCACGGAACAATTCCCATGTGAGATCTTCTGACTTGCCATCGACCTTTTCCAGTGCCTGATAAATTGGCACCGTCCCAATCGGTACTGGTGAATTACGAATAATCCATTCACGGGTTTCATGAATGTGTTTGCCGGTAGAAAGATCCATGATGGTATCGGAACCCCAACGAATACCCCATGTCATTTTATCCACTTCTTTTTCAATAGAAGACGTCACTGCCGAGTTGCCGAGGTTACCATTAATCTTTACCAAAAAATTACGACCGATGATCATGGGTTCGAGTTCGGTATGATTAATATTGGCTGGGATAACTGCTCGACCACGCGCAACTTCAGAACGAACAAATTCAGGTGTAATGGAATCCGGAAGGCTGGCACCAAATGAATTACCGGGATGTTGTACTTTCAGTTGTTCCTTGTACATTTCCAGTCGCAGGTTTTCACGAATGGCGACGTATTCCATTTCCGGTGTAATAATGCCTTGTTTCGCATAATACATTTGTGACACATTACTGCCTGCCTTTGCTCGAC
>DAOVJZ010000160.1 GCA_030632035.1 Granulosicoccaceae bacterium
AGTTTTTTAATTACACCAACAGTTTGATTCATTAATTCCTGACCATTAGATGTCTTTGACTGGGCCTCTACTGAAATATCAGCTGCAATTTTTGAATTATCACCAATTGAGTTGATTTCACTTTCAACACGTTGCATACCACTAATCACATCAGTCACTTCGGCTTCCTGCCCAACCAGTCCAACACGCGTATGCTCAGCATTTTTATGTAACTTATGTGAGGCATGCCCCAACAAGCTTGACACTTCGAGGACTTGTAGCAGGGAAACACGAAGCTTTATCATCACTTCGTTATATAAACGCGCCACTTCCCCGGCTTCACCGCTTTCTTCCGGCAACATTGTATTCAGATCACCCGAGCCAGATACTAATGCTCTCATATTTTCCTGCAAATGAACTAAAGAACCGGTGACTATTTTTATTAAAAGTAATGTAACTAAAATAAGACCAGGAACAACAAAAATTATAAATAATATAATATTATTTTTATTGCTTAAGAATGAACTTGATAATTCATTTGAATGGTAATCAGCCATATCATCCAGACGCTTATTCAGGCCAGCCAACTCTTGCGTAAAGCTTTCAATATCACTCTTGATTACATCTCGTTCTGTGTCAGAAACAACTTCTGAATATTTTTCTAAATCATCTATATAAACAACACTTGCATCCTTGACCTTGATGAGTTGAGTTTCCATCAAGGAATGTTGCTCATCATAATGGGCTTCAAATGATTTTAATTTAACTGAAATCTCTTTCAGATACTGTCCAAGATCAGAAATTATTTTTGATACTTCACTGCTATCTTCAGGAGTAAAATTTTTGCGTGATATGATATTGTTCGATGTATATACATCTTCCATCAATCTATCCGTAATGAATATCATATTCCTCATTTCATCAAGATCATGCATGGTGGAAAGATACTTATTATTTTCGCTATATCCCCAGACTGCGACTAACGCAATAACCACATTCCCACAAATGGCAAGTAATATAAGGTAACGTCGAAGCGATCCCTTGGTACCCAGAAATTTTGTCAGTCCATTCATCTAGTTATCCGTAAATTAAGCATTGTTTTTAATGTTATTAAGGAGTTTGTCGGCACCATAAGGAGGATATTTAGGGGAATACAGTAATTAGCCGCATTAGTGTTATTACAATTTTTACTTAATAATCAATCAGTTCACGTAGGACACTGGTAGCATAGCTGCCGGCAGACAGGCTAAAAGACACAGATAGCACCGTGTTTTCAGCAAATTGCCAGCTCAAATCACCCAATTGGGAACACAATGAACGCCTGTCCTGCTTCATCCCGACACCTTCAAGACCTGATAACCAGCTTTGATACTCTGAAATTATGTCCATCTCCAATTCTCTGGCTTTTGCGCCAGACTGCAGTTCACCCTTACCCCATAATGGGGCAGTAGGAAAAATATCTTTCTCTTCTATCCGCTGTAATATTTCATCTGTAATTTCTTCCGCCAGAAAACAACTATGGCTTCCGGCCAGTTGCATCACATCACCCGGAACAGCCTGATTCCAGTTACCTGCTTCAATGCGCCTGGAAAGTACCTGATTAAAGAGATAAGAACGTACCGCTGAAAGATAGATACCACGTTGATGTTTTTTGAGTTTCTTTTCACCACTAAACAATGCATCGGCTACTTCAAGATTATTACCGTCACGCCCAAAACGTTGTTCACCAAAATAATTGGGCACACCCTGTTCCTTTATTTTTTTCAGGCGGGATTCCAGCTCAGCAGTGTCACCTTTCAGTTCTCGTAATATCAGTGTGAACCTGTTTGCTTTAACTGCGGTGCGTTTGAGCTTGCCTGTGCTACGAGTTACCGTTTCAATAGAGAACTCTTCATTATTAAAATCTTGCCAGTCCGGTTCCGGTTTGCCGGCCAGATCAACACTGAACCATTGTTTGGTCACCGCGTTACGATCTTTTAATCCTGCATAACCCACATCTCTGGGCTTGATATCTGCAAAGCGAGCCAGTTGTTTCGCTAACCATTCGGTATTGGTATTTCGTTTCTGGATATAGAGATAAACATGCTGACCTTCACCGGTAGGCTCAAAACGAATGGTTTCTTCTACCAGGAAATCTTCGGGGGTCGATCGAATGATCGCTCTGGCTTCAGGCTTGCCATAAGCGTAAGCAAAATCAAAGGAATAAGCAGACACAAAAATTCAGAATTATTTCAGAAGAACCACAGCCTGTACGGCAATACCTTCACCACGCCCGGTAAAACCCATGCCTTCAGTCGTCGTCGCCTTAACATTGATATTGGCAACATCGGTTTCCAGATCATTTGCAATATTGTTATTCATAGCCTCGATATATGGTGCTAACTTTGGCACCTGTGCAATGATAGTGATATCAGCATTACCCAAAGTCATATTTTTTTTCTTGATAAGAGAAAAAACGTGGCGCAATAACTCACGGCTATCGGCATCTTTATAATCAGCACTGGTATCAGGAAAATATTTGCCAATATCACCTAATGCAGCTGCACCTAATAAAGCATCACACAAGGCATGCAATACCACATCGCCATCAGAGTGAGCTTCCATTCCCTTATCATGGGGAATGGTAACGCCACCCAGAATCAATTTTCGATCTGTGACAAATTTGTGAGCATCAAAACCGGAACCGATACGCATTAGTTATCCCCCATCATCCAGGCCATTCAAACTCTTTTCATTCTGCTGTTTCAGATAAAATTCAGCCAGCATTAAATCCTCAGGCCGTGTGATCTTGATATTATCGGCATGGCCTTCCACCATCAACGGGTGATGTCCCTTCCTTTCCATCGCGGCGGCTTCATCAGTAACCAGCACACTGTTATCCAGTGCATCCTCTAATGCTTCCTTCAGCATGGCAAGGCGAAACATTTGCGGTGTGTGAGCATGCCATAAACCGGCACGTTCCACTGTTTCATAAACACTACTCTCGGTATCACTGCGCTTCATGGTATCACGCACCGGAATACCCAGCAGGCCACCCACCTTGTGACCCTTTAATGAATTGATGAGTTTATCAATATCAGAAACCCGTACACAGGGACGTGCTGCATCATGTACCAACACCCAGTCATTATCATCCGCCTGTTCAGAAAGTTTGTTCAACCCGTTCAACACAGAGTGACAACGCTCGGCACCACCCTCCACCATCATAAGCGCCATACTGCAATTCAGTTTCAAATGCTGAAGGTGTTCATCATCTGGTGCATGAGCAACAACGACCCCACTGATGGATTTATGACTGCACAAACTTTCGAGCGTATGCTCGATCACCATACGACCGGCCAGTGGTAAATATTGCTTTGGCACATCGGCCTTCATGCGGGTACCGATACCGGCGGCGGGGACGACAGACCAGAATTTTGGATTTGCACTCATCAGTATTATTCTTCCACTACCTGATAAAAAGTTTCACCTTTTTTGACCATGCCCAGTTCACTGCGGGCACGTTCTTCGATAGCTTCCTTACCTTCTTTCAGATCTTTCACTTCAGCAGAAAGTTGTTCGTTGCGTTGTTTTAGCTTGAGGTTTTCCTGCTGTTGTTCCTGAACAGCAGTATCAAGGAGATGGGCATCATGCAGACCACGATCACCAAACCAGAGCTTGTACTGGAGGGTTAAAAATAACAAGGTCAGGATGATAATGGCCAGTTTCATGCAAACCTCTTGTTGAAGGGAGGAAACTCTATTACTTCAGATTATAAAAAGCCTTCCTGCCCGGATAAATTGCGGCTGAACCCAATTCTTCTTCAATACGCAACAACTGGTTATATTTGGCTACACGATCAGTGCGTGATAATGAACCTGTCTTGATTTGTCCGCAACTGGTGGCCACAGCGATGTCGGCAATAGTCGTATCTTCGGTTTCACCGGAACGGTGTGAAACAACCGCTGTGTAATTGGCCTTGCGTGCCATTTCAATCGCGGCCATTGTTTCGGTCAATGTACCAATCTGGTTAACCTTAATCAAAATGGAATTAGCTATATTTTTGTCGATGCCTTCCTGCAGGATCTTTGTGTTGGTCACAAATAAATCATCACCAACCAACTGTATCTTTTTACCCAGACGTTCTGTCAATAATTTCCAGCCATCCCAGTCACCTTCGTCCATACCATCTTCGATAGTAATAATAGGATAATTGTTGACCCAGCCTTCGAGATAATCGACGAACTCTTCTGAAGACAGTTTTCTGTTTTCAGATTCAAGATCATATTTACCGTCTTTATAAAATTCAGAACTGGCAATATCAGCACCTAGTAAAATATCATCCCCTGCTTTGAAACCAGCCTTTTCGATTGCTTCCAGAATCACTTCTATGCCGGCTTCGTTACCGGGCAAGTCTGGGGCAAAACCACCTTCATCACCTACGTTGGTATTTTTACCCTGACTGCTCAAGACACTTTTTAAGCTATGAAACACTTCGGTGCCATAACGCAGTGCTTCGCTGAATG
>DAOVJZ010000152.1 GCA_030632035.1 Granulosicoccaceae bacterium
CCATCAGCGTTCAAGGCAACTGATGTTTTTGATCCATCAAACAAACCACTAGTACCCCTCTTTTTAGTTCCTGTTTCATTAAACGCGATACCACCAACTGTACCTGCTGACCATGTTTCCAGTGTTGTCTTTTCCAACAGCTGTGTAGGTGATATATCACCAGCAGGTTCCTGTGTAACAACTTCTATTACTGGCTGTGTTGGTTCCTGAAATGAGGTTGTTACTGTACCTGTATCCGGATCACTGTAAGCCACATCGTAGCTATCTGGAACAACGACCTCTTCTGTTGCAACTGCTTCCGTTGTTTGTGTGGTTTCAGTACCTGTTGTTTCTGTTGTTGTTTGAACACCATCAGCCTCTTGTACCGCTTCCTGCTGAACAACCTGCCCATCAGCATCGGATTCTTCCTCTGTTGGTGTAACGGCTGCTTGCTCATTACTACCTTTAAAAATAATAGCAGGTGGTATCAGTAAAACTCTTGGTTCAGCACTCTTGCTGGCGACATAAAAATACTCATCATTACCCAGACGAATCTCGCCAGAATCATTATTGGCAACCACGGCACCATCTACGACACCACCAAACAACCCTTTCTTGTTCTGATACTGACCATTGCCGGTATCAACACCACAATCACTGTCACAGTAATGCAGACCATAGTGGGTACCACGAATACCAATGGTCGCAACCGGCGTATTGACCTTGTAGTTTTTCTTGTTCTTCTTGCCCACCACACCAGTGATGGTACGGAAACCACCCTTGATCAGGCTCATGGTATTTTTCTCGTTACCATCCACCTTGCCCTGATAGTTGTATTCATCGAGCCGCAGTTGCGTGGCAGCCTGAATATCGATCAAGGCCCCATCCTTGAAACGGATCTGGGCACGCGCATCTTTGGAAGTTTTCAGGGTATCGCCTTCATAAATGGCTGAACGGCGTTTGAGTACGCGTTCGTTGCCGTCAGGCTGGATAGCGGTAAATTGGCCGGAACTAACAATCACTCTGGCAACTGGCTCAGCGGCCACCAAGGCAAATGAAAACAATAGACAAAACAGGAAGATAAGTGGGATTCCGGCTAAGTTATTGAAATATATAGTATCTTTTTTCATGGTTATGTCTCCTGTCCTGCTGGGCTGAAACGCTTTTACCCTTGCATAAAACTTAGCAGAAACACTGTCCAGAAAAGGTGTCCTGGTTCACATTTCTACTGGAAATCATGCCTGATCGAGATCTGTCCTTCTATCCGGTCATAGTTATTAATCGTGATATTAGAGTCATTCTCAATAAAGTTAACATCGGCACGCAGGCTCCAGTTCTCCAAAAATAACCAGTTGGAAGATAAACTCGCTGACCAGAATTCATCCTTCCTTACCTTGCCAAAAAAGCTGTTTTCTGCACCATAACTAACTTTCTGTCCCAGTAATGCCCCGGATAAACTGAATTTGGGTGTCAACATCAACTGGGTACCAGTACGAAACCCATGCAAAGTACGTTCAGCCACAGCAGCAGCTCCGCTACCAGCGGTATAAGGAGAGTCACGTCCCAGGATCAAATTTGCAAACACAATGGGTTTAAACGTATTGGTAAACCGTTTTGAAATACCGAAACCAGTAGTTAGAGAAGTCGTATTTCGAATAGCTGAACCCGGATATTGGTACTTGGACACCTGTCCTGACACAGTAAATTGTGTTGTCTTGTCTAATGTATATTGCCACTCACCATTCAACCCAAGAATATTACGTGATGTCTGATCGTCAAGATAAAAGATATTAATCTGACCACCAAACTTGTACCTGCTTTTACCATCCAGAATACTGCCACTGGCATAGCCATTAAACGTTTTTGTATCAAAATCTTCTGCATTTTGATGGCCGCGATAACTGATATCGTAACCCATCGTAAAATGTTCTCCCGGTGCTACCGGTTTATTAACCGCACCACCCACTGACATTTTATAAAAAGCATCATCTGTACTGATACTGGAATCAGCCAGAGACAAGGCACCAAATAAAGGTGACGTAAAATCGGCTGTAGCAGGCCCACCGTTCACATTATTGTCATAACCAAGATTAACTTCTGCATAAGCCTTCGAGCTGGTCTTGTAACGTGTTTCACGCAACTTGATTGCATTAATAAACTGATTGATGGTGACTCGCACACCAGGTGGTGGATTTTTCTTCAGGATAGTATTGAATTCTTTTCGTGCACGTATATCTTCACCCAATAAAAAATAAGCTCGCGCTAGCTCAAGTCGTGCAGGATGATTATTAGGTTGAACAATCAAAACCCGTTCAAGTGAAAAAATACCCTTACTGATTTCACCGGTATCAATTGCAGCCATCCCGAACAGGTAATCAAATTCAGGATCGCCTTCATTTTGTTCAAGATGTTTTATTGCGTAGGAATAGGCGGTTTTAAAATCACGTTTATCTACCAGTGACTTCAGGTAACCAAGATCGATTGCGGCATAGGCTGGAATACTGAATACCAGACATAGAAAAAAAGATGCTCTTCTTATAAACGAAGACTTCATGCTTCTCCCGCATTATTCAAACCACCTTATATTATAGGCAGATATTTAATTGTTATTTAGAGGCCTTTGCATGAATTGGATTTTCTTTCAAGACAAGGTCTCTATTTTTCAGGATGCACGTTTAATACCATGTAAATTAACAAGCAATTCGGCTTCGCCTTGAGACATTCCACACTTGGCAACCAGCTCATCAATATCATCACCCTTGTTAGCCATCTGGATTGCCTGATCAAATGGCTTGGTCGACTCTCTCAGCTCAATCTGATTTAGTTTGTCAATTAAACGACGCACTTTTTGTTCCAATTTTACCATACGCTCACCCACTCCCTTTGAACCACTGGTGAGTGTTCTGAAATTATTCCTTAATTCATTAATAACTTTCCTGTGCACTGTTAACTGTTTTTTATACCGCCATACAGCCAGCATGGAAAAAACTGAAAAAAATGTGGAAATAACTATTGCTGTTGTAAATGCAATCCAAATCGTCTCATTCATCACCACTTCCTCCTAAGCAAATTCATCAAAACCGGAGGTGTCATCATCACCTCTCTTGTTTTCACCTTTCTTTTTCTTTTCCTTTTTCTTGTCCGGCCCTTTCTTCCTCTCCCCCGACTTATCAGTCGGTCGAACCGGCCAGCCCGAATGCAATGGGTTAATATCTGGTATTTCTGCCATGGTTTAGCCCTCCCGGCCAACCGTTATCAGTTTTACAAGGCAGACATCTCCGCCCATTCATCAACTGAAAGCAATTTGTTGATATCCACAAGAATGAGTAAATGCTCATCCCGACTACACACCCCCTGGATATACTTGGAGCTTTCATCATTCCCCACATTTGGGGCTACTTCTATTTCAGACTCACGCAGATAAACTACCTCTGCCACGCTATCTACCAGTATGCCGACCACATTACCCTGTGCCTCGACAATGATAATGCGGGTCTGATCATCCATTTCTGTTGGCATCAGCCCAAAACGCTTGCGGGTGTCCATTACCGTGACAACATTGCCGCGCAGGTTAATAATGCCCAACACATAATCTGGTGCCCCTGGCACCGGAGCTATCTCTGTCATTCGCAGTACTTCCTGTACTTGCATAACATTGATGCCATATATTTCATTATCCAGCTTAAATGTAACCCACTGAATAATCGGATCTTTTTCGTTATCTTCTGCAGTATTATTCATTCCTTCAACCTCTATTTAAATAGTAGAAATACCGATATTTCCCACTTTGTAATCGGGCTGCAGGCGTCAAACTTTAGTCATATCCTTCGGATTTTATTAGAAATATGCAGGATATATGCCAATTACCCTGAATTAGGAGAAAATCAGGAAAAAGCTTAAGAGGAGATGCCAACCTCATCACTGGTCAACAGGACAGCAAACTCTTCAGGGTCTATCAGAGCACTCATATGCTGAATGACGGTACCAGCCAACCAGCGGCGTTTGGTACGGCTGGTGCGCCAGCGCACACTGGTAGGCTCCAGAGTGATGACTTCTGCAACTGAATCGCAGGCCAACCCCCATTTACCATCACCAATCAGGACAATCCGCTGACAGCGTTCCCCTGCTTCTGCTGGAAAGGCCTGTCTGAGTTTTTCTGGCACCACTATCAGGGCGGTATCTATCACATTAACCTTGTCATCCAGATTTTGCATGACACCTAAAAACCACGGTGAGTGGCCCGGCATTTCAGTAATGGTCTCTGGCCATTCAAGAATGCCATTAAGTTCCTTGAGTGGAACTGCAAGTTTCACCCCACACACATTGAACAGTAATGCATCAAAAGGACCATTGGCATAATCAGGAACATCCAATTCAGTCGATGCAACGGTTTCTTGTTCAACCGCCACTTCCACCTGCACCGGCGTGACGACTTCCGTTTTTTCTTCTACTACTGGACGTTCTTTGGGTGGCGCAATAACAGGCGGTGTTAATACTTCTCTGGCAGTAATAACCGGCTTTTCTTCTGTTATTATTTCAGGAAGCGTGTCGGGAACTTCTTCCAGCAAGGCTTCCAGATAAACACCTAATGCCTGATGTTCACTAATGAGTGACACGTCTTTTGGATGCTTGCTCATACAGCGGCAACAATCTCATTTTCACTGGATGCCGGACCAATCAAACTATCCAGTAACTCACTGTAGGCCTGTATACCTCTGGTTTTGGCATTCATCATAGACAATGGAATACCGGCACGACTGGCTTCACGAAACTGGGTATCCACAGGCACAACCTTGTCCCACAATTCCTCTTTATAATTATCCTGC
>DAOVJZ010000155.1 GCA_030632035.1 Granulosicoccaceae bacterium
AGTCGATGCTCCAGCCTCTTTCATCTCCATTAACCCACGGGCTCCATCATCTCCCATTCCAGTCAAGATAAGGCCTACGGCGTTTTTACCCACATTCTGGGCTACAGAACGAAACATGACATCAACAGATGGGCGATGTCGGTTTACAGGGGAACCATCACTCAATTTACATATATAGCGAGCACCACTGCGTTCAATTATCAAGTGTTTATCGCCCGGTGCAATATACACATGTCCCGGCACAATTTGCTGACCATCATGTGCCTCATAGACTGTCATAGCAGAACATTTATCCATGCGTTTGGCAAAAGGCCCGCTGAAGGCCTCTGGAATGTGCTGGGTAATAACTGTACCGGGACTATCGGCTGGCAAGCCCATTAATACTTCCTTGATTGCTTCAGTACCACCAGTTGAGGCACCAATGGCAATAATTTTATCTGTTGTCTTGAAGTTACGGGTTGCCCCTTTTTTTGCCAATATGGCATCGGCAGAGAATTTGGGAGCCACCTTTACTGCTTCCTTGAGTTTTTCCGTATCTATTGTCCTGACATGCGCCTTGGCTGCGACCTTTACTTTTTCGATAATTTCTTCTGCATAATTTACGAGTGTATGCGCCAAATCTACTTTTGGTTTTGAAACAAAATCAACGGCACCAAGATCGAGGGCATCAAATGTAACATCGGCCCCTTTTTCAGTAAGGGATGAAACCATCACAACTGGCATAGGACGCAGACGCATCAGATTACTCAGAAAAGTTAACCCATCCATGCGTGGCATTTCAACGTCCAATGTCAATACATCTGGCTTGAGTTGTTTTATTTTGTCTCTGGCAACAAAAGGATCAGATGCAGCACCAACCACTTCAATGCCACGATCAGAATTCAGTATTTCAGTCAGCATTTGCCGAACCAATGCTGAATCATCAACAATTAATACTTTAATTTTGCTCATATGCGTCCATGTTAACTACATTATAATTTCAGTACCAGCAACAGATAACAAAGGTTATCTAGAAAAGTTCAACATCACCTTCCACGGGTTTCTCTTCCAGCTCATGCATGTAAGTGCTTTCACGTTCAATAATAGTATTGTTGTGGAGCGAACGAAGCTTTTTAACCTTTACCTTGCCACTCTCTGGAAAATAAATTACTTTCCTGGGATAAATATCTCCCAAATCTGCTGTCAGCAGCTTCAAGCCTTCTGTTTTAATATAGTCCCTGACAAAGTTAATGTTGCGCATTCCAATATCAGTCATCTGTGCCAGAATTTTACCACCACCAAACACCTTCACTTCCAGATTTTCTCTTCTTCCACCGTTCTTGAGAATGTCGTTAATCATGTGCTCCATTGCATAATTTCCGTATCGAGTTGCTGCACCGGTACCCGTATCCTTCCACGCACCACTGCTAGTTGAATGCTCAACGGGCAACATGAAATGATTCATTCCACCTACTTTACTAACTTTATCTCGAATACAAGCAGATACACAGGAACCCAGCACAGTGGCAACTGCCTCATTATTAATTGTCACATAGTATTCGCCCGGTAATATTTTCGCAGTATAGATAGTGTGCATCTTGTCCCAGTAACGATTAATGTGTTCGAATCCATGTAAAACACGCTGCATCTTTACTGTCGGATGTTCCTTGCTATTAAGTAATGCCATTGTTATCCGGCTTTTCTCTGGTAAATGGTATTACCGATCAATGAAAATTTATCCGAAACACGATACAAGGATTCAGAATGTCCTATAAATAAATGTCCTTCACCTGCCATTAGATTAAAATAACGATCAAACAATACTTTCTGGGTTGGTTTGTCAAAATAAATAACAACATTTCTGCAAAAAATAATATCGAATGGGCCGGCCATTGGCCACTCATGCATTAAGTTTAGTTGTTTAAACGTAATAATATTTTTCAGGTCATTGGCAACACGTACCTTTTCAGAGTGTTCCCCTTGTCCTTTTTTAAACCATTTGCTCAAGCGTCCCTTTGAAATACCATTAACACGCTCTTGTGTATAAATACCATTTTTTGCTGTCTCAACCACATTGGAATCAAGGTCTGTTGCCAGTATTTTTATATCCCAACCATGCAATCCACTCATACTCTCAAGTACAGTCATGGCGATAGTATAAGGCTCTTCTCCGGTCGAACAACCTGACGACCAGATACGAATTTTTTTTGTATGTGCGTTTTTCTTTGCCAGTATAGGTAATACCGTCTTCGCCAAATGCTCGAAATGGTGTGGCTCACGAAAAAAGGAAGTAAGGTTCGTTGTTATTGCGTTGGTAAACTGAATGAGTTCATCTTCATGCTCATCTTCCAGTAAACCACAATAGTCTTGAAACTTATCTATATCTAGCGCGCGCAGACGTCTGGAAAGTCGACCATAGACCATGTCCTTTTTAGCATCGGAAAGACTAATCCCGGTATGCTCGCTAACCAGCCCCTGAATACGTCTAAAATCCTTGTCAGTAAAATGAAAATCACGTTCTTTTTCCAAGTGTCCATCTCCAAAAAATTGTTATGTACTGGCTGCCGTTGTTTCATTAAAAGATATCACTTGCTTTCTTCGCTGCACCAATTGTTCCCTGCGATGTCTTTCAGTTTAAATATAGTGTCATTATAGCGCATCGTTCAATCCCTGAATCTGGCCTCAGCACCCCTTTGTTCCGTTATATCGGCTCATGGCTTCTTTCTCTTATGCTTTTTCGCTTACTTCTTCTGCTTCTTCATAAACTGCCTGGTTAATAGCTGTCATTTCCTTTGAGTTTAGCAAATTATCAATATCCAGTAGCATTACCATTTTATCATCGACAGAAGCCAGGCCATGTATAAATTCCATATTTACGGTATCACCAAAATCAGGTGCTGCTTTCATTTCTTCTGGCGAAACGTTATAAACCTCAGATACTGCATCAACGACAACACCCATTGTTCTTTCACCATCTTCTTCTATGACATGCAACATGATGACAACAGTAGTTGCACCATAGGAAATAGTTTTCAGCCCAAAACGTTGTCGCAAATCAATAATAGGAACGATAGTGCCGCGCAAATTAATAACGCCACACACATAGGCTGGAGTGTTTGGAATAGGAGTGACCTTGTCCCAGCCTTTTATTTCATGAACTCGTAATATATCAACTCCGTACTCTTCATCTGCCATTATGAAAGTAAGATATTGATCTTTATCCTCAATATCATCTGTGGTTATTGATGCCTCTGCCTCCGGCATTTGTTGCGCAACAGTCATGTTTTTCTCCTATGCGGCCTCATTGCCACTGGAACCCACCAAATGCAACCTGGATGGCTCCTGTGAAAAGCGAATTAATCCCGGCACATCAAGAATCAGTGCAACGGTTCCATCACCCAGAATGGTTGCGCCCGATACCCCGTCAACACGACGGAAATTACTTTCAAGACTTTTGATGACCACTTGTTGCTGACCCAACAGATCATCAACAAATAATCCTGCTCTTTGACCATCGCCTTCAACAACCACTAACAAACCCTTGGTCAGTTCGGTTGTGTCCGGTTTGATATTAAAGGATTTATAAAGACGAACAACAGGAATGTATTCATCGCGCAGACGATACAGCTCTGCCTTACCTGCGATTGCATTAATATTTTCCTTTTTAGCCTGTGATGATTCGATAATTGAAACCAAAGGGACAATATAAGTTTGCTCACCCACCTTAACTAACTGTCCATCGAGTATGGCAAGTGTTAAGGGCAAGCGAATAGTGAATTGAGAGCCTTTCCCTTCCTCGGACTGAACCTCAACACTCCCGCCAAGAGATAAAATATTTCGACGAACCACATCCATCCCGACACCACGACCGGACACATCGCTGACAACTTCAGCAGTTGAGAATCCGGGTTGGAAAACAAGGTCATAAATCTTTTCATCAGATAACACCTCATCTTCACCTACCAATCCCTGCTTACGCGCCTTGGCCAGAATCTTTTCCTTATTCAGCCCGGCACCATCATCAATAATTTCAATAATAATATTGCCACCCTTGTGATAGGCATTCAAGTGTACTGTCCCTGTCTCCGGTTTGCCGGCTTTACGGCGTACTTCAGGTAACTCAATACCATGATCAAGTGAATTACGAACCAGATGCACCATGGGATCGCCAATCTTTTCCATGACCGTTTTATCCAGCTCAGTATGCTCACCCGACATTTTTAATTCAATTTTTTTCTCCAGCTTCTGACCAAGATCATGAGCCAATCGCGGGAAACGATTGAATACAAAACTGATTGGCAGCATGCGAATACGCATGACATTTTCCTGAAGCTCGCGTGTATTCCTTTCCAGTTCGGACAGGCCGTCCAATAGAAGAGGTAACTTACTCATATCAAAACCAGTACCCAACTCATTCAACATGGATTGGGTAATAACCAGTTCACCGACCATATTAATAATGGAATCTACTTTATCAACACCAACGCGGATTGAAGACGTGTCTTTACCTGACGCAGATGTTGTCTGTGTGCGTTTTTTTGCAGGAGTAGACAGTTGACCTTCCGGAACACATTCTTCTATTTTCTGTGATTCTGCTCCGGTTTTCCCACTGGCAACAGGTTCTATAACGAGATCGGATTCATCTTCAACCCATTCAAACACTTCCTTTATTTCATCAATACTGCACTTACTATAAA
>DAOVJZ010000201.1 GCA_030632035.1 Granulosicoccaceae bacterium
ATATTTTGCCTGAGAACTCATAATTCAAGTCCAGTAATACCTTGCAGGCATCTTCACGCAAACTTTCAAAACGCCAGAACCCTTGCAGATGTTTAAACGGTCCTTCCTGTAATCGCATTTCAATCATCTTGTTTGTCTGATTTCGATTAATGGTAGTGAATGATTTGTGTATGCCCTTGTATGCAAGATCAATTCGCGCCCTGACTTCATCACCGTTGGTAGACAGTATTTCTGCATCACCACACCATGGGAGAAAAACAGGATAACCCGGAATATCGGCAACCAGATCGTACATCTCTTTTGCTGAATACGGAACAAGTGCAGATTTATTAACGTCAGGCACAGTCTTAATATTATAAGGCTAGATTACGCCAATGGATTTTAAGAACACCGCAATGACACCAATCGGCGTGACATAACGCACAAGGAAATACCATAGTTCAAACATTTTTGGATTCTCGATAGCCAGTTCATCCTTGCTCATTTCACGTTTCATTATCCATGCCGCAAACAGAACAATAAAGAACCCGCCAAGCGGCAACATAATATTAGCGGTTAAATAATCAAGCAGGTCAAAAATGGTTTTATCAAACCATTTAACATCGCTCCATTTATTGAATGATAAAACAGTACCGACACCTAATAGCCATGCACCAATACCCGTCACCACAGCTGCCCACACACGATTTACATTTTTATTTTCAACCAACCATGCAACCGGGGGTTCAATAAGTGAAATAGCCGATGTCCATGCAGCAAATACCAGTAAAACAAAAAATAGTGTGCCAAACAAAGTACCACCATCCATGTGACCAAATGCCAATGGCAGTGTCTTGAAAATAAGCCCTGGCCCTGCGCCCGGTTCAAGACCATTGGCAAACACCAACGGGAATATTGCCATACCTGCTAATAATGCAACGCCCGTATCCGCGATTGAAATCATAATGGATGTCTTGGCAATCGATGTGCCCGCTGGCAAATAAGAGCCATACATCATGATGGCACCCATACCCAGAGAAAGTGTAAAGAAGGCATGTCCCATTGCAGTCAAAACACCTTCTTGACTGAGTTTGCTAAAATCTGGTTCAAACAGGAATTTTAACCCGGCTGAAAAGTCACCCGAGTTCCATGCATAACCTACCAATATCAATAATAGAATAAATAGCATCGGCATTAACCAACACACAGCCTTCTCCAAACCACTTTTTACTCGTCTGGCCACAACTGCAATCGTCATCACCATAAAAATGGTATGCCATGCCAGTAAACGTTCTGGATCATTGACCAGATCGTTAAAGATACTGTTAATGCCATCGGCGGTTGCTCCCTCAAACACGCCCACACCGGCACGAAACACATACGCCAATGCCCAACCGGCAATCACACTGTAATAGGAAATAATAATAAAACCGGCTGCCATACCTGACCAACCCAGAAACTGCCACATCGGGTTCTTGTTACTTTCCTTGGCCAGCACACGCATGGTATTAATTGGGCTCTGACGCCCACGACGCCCCAGCATCACTTCAGCCATCATGATAGGAATACCAATGGCAGCCACACACACCAGATAGATCAGAACAAATGCGCCACCACCATTCTCGCCCGTGATATATGGAAACTTCCAGATATTACCCAGACCAACTGCCGAACCAGTTGCGGCCAGTACAAATACCCATCGGGTTGTCCACTGACCATGCATGGATGTGCGTTGTTCTGTCATTCCAGCTCTCCGTTTTTTGTTTTTCCGACCATAATCCGCAATTTACTTGCACACTATCTAACCCATTGTGGGATAATTTGTGCCGTGGCTCAACCACATAGAACAAAAAAATCTGATAAATCAACAAACTAAAGTAATAACCAGCCCATTTAGTCCTTATAATAGAACCATGTCAGGAAAAAAATCCAAAAAAAAGCCATCTGGCGGCAGTACGATTGCCCTGAATAAAAAGGCACGGCACGATTTTTTTATCGAAGAAAGCTTTGAGGCCGGATTGGCACTGGAAGGCTGGGAAGTCAAAAGCATGCGTGCGGGACGGGTGCAATTAAAGGAAAGTTATGTCCTTGTGAAGAATGGTGAGGCCTGGCTATTTGGGTGTCACATATCAGCCTTGTCTACGGCTTCAACCCATATCAATCCCGATCCACTTCGCAGTCGTAAACTGTTAATGCATCGACGTGAACTGGATAAATTGATCGGCGCGGTTGAACGTAAAGGATTTACACTAGTGCCATTAGCGCTTTACTGGAAAAAGGGGCGCGCCAAACTGGAAATAGGGCTTGCCAAAGGCAAGAAACAGCACGACAAGCGTACTGTTGAAAAAGATCGTGACTGGCAAAGAGAAAAACAGCGACTGTTAAAAGGCCGCTAGGAACTTGTCTCGCTACAGCCCTAAGCGAGACAAGTCAAAAATCTTTATTTAATCTTAAACTGCTCCACAATTTTTCCAAGTTCCTCAGAAATACAGGCCAGTTCTGAACCCGTTGTTGAAGTCTCATTAATATTTGTTGATGTCTGTTCAGCAAGATGGGTTATATTCTGCACATTGCGATTTATTTCGTTAGCAACAGCAGATTGCTCTTCGGCTGAACTGGCGATCTGGGTATTCAGATCAGTAATAGTTGTTACAGAATTGGTAATCGCCCCGAGTGAATCTACCGCCTTGCCTGCATGCTCAACGCTAATCGATGCCTGCTTGCTTCCCTGCTCCATTACTTCCACTGCCTTATCTGCACTGGATTGCAATCTACCAATCATTTCTTCAATTTCCTGTGTCGATTCATGTGTGCGTTGTGCCAATGTTCTTACCTCATCTGCCACAACCGCAAACCCACGTCCCTGTTCACCAGCACGTGCCGCCTCAATCGCTGCATTCAATGCCAATAAATTAGTCTGTTCTGCAATACCCTTGATGACATCCAGTACTTTACTGATGTCATCGCTCTCGGAGGCAAGCTGGCCAATTACTCCTGCTGCATTCTGAACTTCTGATGCCAATGCGTTGATCGACTCCATGGATGATGTCACAACACTTCTACCTGTTGCTGCTTCGTTATTTGCCTCCCTGGCCGCATTTGCTGCAGTCTCTGCACCACGCGCCACTTCCTGTACGGTTGCCACCATCTCTGTCATGGCCGTGGCTACCTGATCAGTTTCAGTTCGTTGTTCAGAAATTCCCTGACTTGCACGACCTGTTGCTGATGTCATTTCTTCTACTACTTCAGCAACTTCAGATGCTGAATGGGCAATGGTACGTAGTGCTTCCTGCTGCCTGCTCATAAATACATTAAATTTATGCGTCAGCACACCCAGTTCATCTTTTGCTGAAGATTCCTGCAAACGCTTTGTGAGATCCTGCTCTCCCTTTGCAATATCAATCATGCCCGTCATTACTTTTTGCAGGGGTCTGGAAACTGAATAGTTAATAAATAATCCACCCGTAATAGCAAACAGGATAGCAATTGAGAAAAAGACAAGAATACCATTATTCAGATTACCCAGATCGGTCGCTATTTTAGTTGTGCTAACCTGCATATGTTCAATCTGTTCTTCAAGGAAGGGATCCAGTGCGGTATACAAATTTGATGCGGCTGTATCAAACTGAGC
>DAOVJZ010000177.1 GCA_030632035.1 Granulosicoccaceae bacterium
AACAGTTTAAATACCCCAGTGGTCAATTCTGTTATTTATCCTTGCTAATAATAAGACTTAATAAGTTTTCCTTGTAACTATTTGATCTTTTCACGTGAATAAATAAACACATAAATTCCATGTGTTAAAAATGTGTAAAAAATTGTGAACCGGTTCCAGTTTCACTTCTGCCTCCCGATATATAGTAGACAATAGTTTTATCTATCCATGAATTTCAGAGGAGTATTACATGGAAATTTCATCTACAAGCTTTAACCCAAATCCTTCACAACAATCCAGAACCCGTGATGCATCAGAAGATGCTCTTCAAAAGAAACTGGATGAACAACTAACTAATGAAGTTGCAGCTAATCCGGAAGATAAGGCATTCAAAGATGCAGAAAAAGTAGAGGCTGCTCAAACAGCACAATCAAAGTCTACTGTCGAAAACAGAGAGCAATCAGAAAAACGTCAGGGACGGGCAATTGATGTA
Source organism: Granulosicoccaceae bacterium (assembly GCA_030632035.1). Classification (GTDB taxonomy): domain Bacteria; phylum Pseudomonadota; class Gammaproteobacteria; order DAOVJZ01; family DAOVJZ01; genus DAOVJZ01. The sequence continues at coordinate 473 of DAOVJZ010000177.1, forward strand.
ACTGTGTAATAAAAAACACCTATTAAAAAAGCCCGCATCATGCGGGCTTTTTTTATCCAGCTTCTCTTGATGCCTTTTTGCGTTCATGTTCCTTCAGGAACTTCTTACGTAAACGAATATTATGTGGTGTGACCTCCACCAGCTCATCATCATCAATAAATTCCAGTGCCTGTTCAAGACTCATCTTGATTGGTGGTGTCAGGACAATATTTTCATCTGTGCCTGATGCGCGAACATTAGTCAGCTGTTTTCCCTTTAACGGATTTACAACCAGATCGTTATCACGTGAGTGAATACCAATCAACATACCTTCATAAACTTCGGTATTTGGTTCAATAAACAAACGTCCACGTTCCTGTAGCATAAACAAAGAGTAACCCAGTGCCTTACCAGTACCATTGGCAACCAAAACACCATTCATACGTTGACCAAAATCACCTTTTTTCATTTCACCATAGTGATCAAATACGCTGTATAACAAGCCGGTGCCTTGGGTGGCTGTCAGAAATTCGGTTCTAAAACCAATCAAGCCGCGTGCGGACATAATGTATTCCAGACGTACACGGCCTTTACCATCGGGTTCGATATTTTTCAGATCACCGCCACGCTGTCCAAGTCTTTCAATCACGCCACCCTGATGAGTGTCTTCCACATCAATCGTGACTTGCTCAAACGGTTCTTCCTTTACACCATTTACTTCATGAATAATGACTTCCGGACGTGATACGCCCAGCTCGTAACCTTCGCGACGCATGTTTTCGATCAAAATAGATAAATGTAATTCACCACGGCCAGACACCTTGAACTTGTCCGGGTCAGCGCCTTCTTCCACGCGCAGGGCAACGTTATGGATTAGCTCACGCTCCAGTCGCTCACGAACCTGACGTGAGGTAACAAACTTGCCGTCCTTGCCTGCAAACGGTGAGGTGTTGACCTGGAAGGTCATGGAAACCGTCGGTTCATCCACGCTCAGTGGTGGCAAGACTTCCACATTATCGATATCGCACAAGGTGTCCGAAATATTCAGCTCTTCAATACCGGTAAAGGCGATGATGTCACCAGCCTGCGCTTCTGCAACCTCAACACGTTCTAGTCCAAGGAAACCCAGGATCTGCAACATACGGCCTTTACGTGATTTACCTTCAGTATCAACAATCGTGACCTGTTGATTGGTTTTTACACGTCCGCGCTTGATGCGGCCTACACCAATAACACCCACATAACTGTTGTAATCCAGAGAACTTATCTGCATCTGGAATGGACCTTCTGCATCCACATCAGGTGGGCTGACGTGTTTTACGATAGTTTCAAATAACGGGGTCATGTCACCGTCACGGGTATCCGAATCCAGGCTGGCATAACCATTCAGTGCCGATGCATATACCACGGGGAAATCGAGTTGCTCGTCGGTAGCACCAAGACGATCAAACAAATCAAAGGTTTGATTTATCACCCAATCAGCGCGTGCACTGTCACGATCAATCTTGTTAATCACAACAATCGGTTTGAGCCCAAGCGCGAATGCCTTCTCGGTCACGAAACGGGTTTGTGGCATGGGGCCATCTACCGCATCAACCAGCAACAGTACGCAGTCGACCATCGATAATACGCGTTCCACTTCACCGCCGAAATCGGCGTGTCCGGGAGTGTCGACGATATTAATATGGTAGTCCTGCCAGTCGAGAGCCGTGTTCTTGGAAAGGATGGTAATACCGCGTTCTTTCTCCAGATCATTGGAGTCCATAACCCGTTCAGGGGCATTGGCGCGCTCGCCAAGGGTGCCTGATTGCTGTAAAAGCTGATCAACCAGCGTGGTCTTGCCGTGATCAACGTGCGCAATAATGGCAATATTTCTAACTTTATCAATGGTATGCATAACTACTCAACTAGTGGCGGGCGAAAAGACGCGCATTATACCGGAATTCGACAAATACAGGGAAAACAAATACACCATTCAGGCATAGTCATTCACCTTTCTATCTGGCTGGTCATTTCTACAGCCTATGTAATAATGCGGCTTTCCTGAATCCAAAGAGTAACCACAGAGGAACTGCATATGCCGATCAATGAACTCGCATCCGCTGATTTTATCGATGTCTACCTGATCCCCTGGTCTATCAAGTTTGCCTCTGCCATTGCCATTTTTGTGATTGGCCGCTGGGTTGCCAAAATCATCCTGCGTATTGCCAAAAAGGTCATGCGCAAAAGCAGGCTGGATGAAATGCTTATTCATTTTGTCAGTAATATTCTGTATACCTTGCTACTCGCTGTAGTGGTACTGGCCACACTGGAACAACTCGGTGTTAATACTATTTCTGCGATTGCCATATTAGGTGCCGCGGGTCTGGCCATCGGTCTGGCATTACAAAGTTCGCTGTCTAACTTTGCCTCCGGCGTCATGCTGATCATCTTTCGTCCCTTCAATGTCGGTGACTTTGTTGATGCAGGGGGTACCAGTGGCACGGTGGAACGCATTAGTCTTTTCAACACAGTGATGCGTACTGGTGATAACCGTGAAATTATTGTCCCCAATGGTCAAATCTATGATGGCACGATCATCAACTACTCTGCACGTTCGACTCGGCGTATTGATATGGTGTTTGGTATTGGTTATGAGGATGACATCAAGAAGGCGCGTAATTTGATTATGGATGAGATCAAAAAAGACGGCCGCATTCTGGCCGATCCGGAACCCGCCATTTCAGTGGCTGAGCTGGCTGACAATAGCGTAAATCTGGATGTGCGCCCATGGGTCAACAGTGATGATTACTGGGGAGTACGCTCTGATCTCCTCGAGAATGTGAAGACCAGTTTTGATGCCAATGGTATCTCCATCCCGTACCCACAGCGTGATGTGCATATGAAGCAGGCGTAAGCCCCTTATCCCACACCCCGCTTTACCTGCCAAATCAGGTCATTTATTGTCCATATGGTGCTGGCGCAGGCTCCATAAGATCGGGTATCATGGCGCCCGTTCAGCATCTATCCGGTCATTTGCCTCGTCAGGGCAATTACCCCTTCACCATAAGGCAGGCTTTCATGTCCTCTGATATTACCCGTTTTGAGCAACTGGCTCTTTCTGCACCTATTCTGCAATTACTGGAAGAGGTTGGTTACGAGACCCCCTCTCCGATTCAGGCCGCCTGTATCCCTGTCATCATTGATGGTCATGACATACTGGGTCAGGCCCAGACCGGCACCGGTAAGACCGCCGCCTTTGCCCTGCCTTTGATAGACAACCTTGACCTCAAGGTCCAGAAGCCACAGGTCATGGTACTGACACCGACACGTGAACTTGCCATCCAGGTCGCTGAAGCCTTCCAGACCTATGCACGTCATTTGAAGGGTTTCCATGTATTGCCGATTTATGGCGGTCAGAGCATGCAGCACCAGTTGCGTAATCTCAAACGCGGTGTACATGTTATCGTAGGTACACCGGGACGCGTCATGGATCACCTGCGCCGCAAGAGCCTGTCACTGGATGCACTCAAATCACTGGTGCTGGATGAAGGCGATGAAATGCTGCGCATGGGTTTCATTGAAGATGTGGAATGGAT
>DAOVJZ010000084.1 GCA_030632035.1 Granulosicoccaceae bacterium
CGTGCAATACACCGGCCACGGAGGATATGTAACATCAGGTGGTTTTTTTTATTTAAGATCATCTGAGGTGGTCTGGCGAGTAAAGCGCTATTGGATAAGACTGCGACCGGCAGGGTACATGTTTATGAAATTCTCGCTCTCATTGAATTGTTTGCAAGGAGCTTGGAAATTTATGTCGGCTCCGCCCCATGCACTTCAACTTCATCAATACTATGAACAGATGCGCCCATTTTTTCGATGGCTGCTTTAACATTATCAAAAAGTATATCCGCGCTTTCAATAGTCACGATTGTGCTTTCTGTTTCTTTATCAACCGCGGTAACAGTTAGTTTTACACGGTAATCTGCCCCCAAATTAGCCAATGCGGAAGAAAAGTCCAATGCATTTGGTTGATGTGGCTTGAGTACATCAAGTACTAGCCTTCGTGTTTTTGTCATGAATAATTCTCAAAAGCTATTAATTAATTATTTGTAAGTCTAAGGAATCAGTAAGCGTAGGCCTTTTATAATATATGGCACTTGCATTGATAAAATTCTGTTTTGAAAATTTCCCCTCAACTCTTCACTTATACAGGGAAAATGAAAGCTCTGTCGAACTGAGAATTTTCCCGGTTGACCTTAGGTTGTTGGTGTCTGCCATTCATCCTCAAAACGGGTTCACGGCCTTTAACTGAAGATGAGAACATGTCTCCTCCTCGATTTACGATCACCATATATATGATGTTGTCACGAAAGGTCAGAAATTGTCAAATTATGGTTGCCGGAATGAATGGTAAGGGAATGCTTGGGGAGGGAGTCGGAAGACAATTACTGAACATCTTCAAAATATCTCCGGCACAATTCAGCTAATTTCTGTGGATAGAAAACATTGAAGATGAACAGTAGACATCTTCAGTTTTGAGGGAGGCTGTTTTCTTATGATGTTGGGAAGACATCTTAACTTTCATAAATCGTTTTTTGGGTGTCCCTGAAATATGTTTGTTTGGGACCCCGACCTTAATAGCCGGCGTGAAAGATCTATCCAGGCGCACATTCTCCGTGTTTTAAAGCCTTTTTAGCCGGTTAAAACGACTTTTCAGGACAAAAAGCCACCAGAAAAGCCACCAACTTTAGCCCCCTTACCTGCTGGTTAAATCTATATCCCTGTTTTTCTTATTGGCGTCTAATTTTAGTTTATGCAATATAATAGTACTATCAGAAAAACGTAGAAGAAAACGCTAAAGGCATAATTGTTAAATGTTATTAAGATTATCTATACTTGTTGTGTTTGGCACTTTTTTATTGGTCCCGCCAACCATAAGTCAGGCCCATAATGAGCAGACATCCGATGAGACTATATGTCCGGCTGAAAAACAAAAAAATCAGCCTTCTAAAAATTTTGAAGATACGTCGTTTGAAATATCCGAAGATCAGGTTGTGTATCTGTTTCCCCAAGGAGATTTATATCCTTTCAACATAGCAGACCCGCATCGGGTGGGGCTCAGTTTTCAATACCTGAATTACACCGAGTCGGAAATCCCCAATGCTGGAGATAACCGGTTTTATCTCAAGGGCGGCGGTAATATTGGTATTTTTCGGGTGGCGAACAAATGCGAACCTGACCATGGCTGGCAGCTTAATGTTATAGGCGGTTTCGATGCCATGTTCGATATTGCTGAAAGTCTTGATAACATCGGCTGGGACGGTAACTACGGTATTACCTTGACCGCCGATCCGGATAGTGATTGGCTGTATAAGATTGGTATGCTGCATACTTCAAGCCATTTCGGTGACGAATATATCGAAAAAACCGGTAGAACCCGCATAGGCTATACACGGCAAGAATTGCTGCTTGGAATAAGCCTGCTGTTGACCAAAAAATGGCGGTTGTATGGCGAAGGCGGTTGGGGCTTTGATCTCGGCAATACATATCTCATGGAGCCCTGGCGGCTTAAAGGGGGCGTTGAATTTATCAGTGAAGAAACAGTGTGGAAGGACCGTGCTAGTTGGTACGCTGCCATTGACATTCAATCCTGGGAGGAAGGCGATTGGGATTTTGATGTATCATCGCAGATTGGGATGGAAATTAATTCCGCCGGACGCCGCGCCAGGTTGGGGTTTGAATATTATGAAGGGCGCGTGCCCATCGGAGAATTTTTCCAGTATTACGAGAACTATATTTCTTTCGGCTTCTGGGTGGATATATAAAATAGCGGTCTTTATCTTCCCTCTTTCAATGCAGCATATTCAATCCAAATAATACCCCGCCAACTTACCACGCCACCCTATGGCTAGGTTAACCAAAATCTAAAGTTAAGGTTACCGCCATACATCTTAAGCCAAGCAATATTTAAGATGTTTACTGATTATCTTCAGCTCTGGTTGGTTGAAGATGTACAGTAGCTATCTTCAGTTTTGAAGGCGAATTATTTCTTATGATGTTGATGAAATAAGACAAATCTGGTTTCTGACCCGGGTTTTTTCAAAGTGGTATACTTTGTTTATGTTTAGCACAGAGTTCAATACCGTACAACTAATCGCCATTGCGATTATACCCACCCTGTTTGCCATAGTGGTGCATGAGGTTGCACATGGCTGGGTGGCCTTTCGTCTGGGTGACAGCACTGCCTACATGCTGGGGCGGCTGACCCTGAACCCGCTAAAACACATCGATCCCATCGGCACGATCCTGGTGCCACTTGTTTTGATCCTGACTGTCGGGTTTGCATTTGGCTGGGCAAAACCTGTACCGGTTAACTTTCATAATCTTCACAATCCCGGACGCGACACCGCACTGGTGGCAGCGGCAGGACCCTTTGCAAATTTACTCATGGCCATCGCCTGGGGTCTAATCATCAAACTCGTCAGTCTATTACCCGATAGCGTCGCCACGCTGGCTTTGCCGCTACTTTACATGGGCATGTTTGGTATTTTTATCAATATTATTCTGATGGTATTCAACCTGATCCCCATACCACCCACCGATGGGGGACGCATTGCCACCAGCCTGCTGCCGCCACCTCTCGGCTATCAGTTAAGCCGGCTGGAACCCTTTGGTCTGCTTATTATTCTGCTGCTTATGTTCAGCGGCGTACTCTGGCAGTTATTTAACATTATTAATCAGGCTGTCGTGCACCTGATACAATATTTGTTATGACACTCTGGAGCCTTGCCAAGATAGACCTTTTTGATAATTTAGACGTAATATTAACGATAACGGTAAACTGCGATCGATAATCCGATGAATCAAAAAACCGAACAAAAACCGCCATACCCCGACTGGATGCGCTATATGCTTATCGGGCTTGTCGCCGTGCTTGCCTATTACTGGCTGGCGCAAGGCTTGATAACAACACCTGAACCAAGCTATGAGATCCCTTACAGCCAGCTCAAAACCTTTGCGCATAAGGGTCAGGTTCAGGAAGTCGTCATCAGGGGACTGGAAATAGAAGGTGTGCTGCATACACCGATGTCGATTGGGCCGCAACAGGAAGAGGCCAGTAACTTCAGCACACGCCTGCCCGGCTTTGGGGATGAAACTCTAATGCCGATGCTGGAGGCACAAAATGTCAACATAACGATTGCCGAAGAACGTGGCAAAGGGATCTTGACGATGCTGTTGCGGGCATTCTTGCCCTGGGTATTACTCCTACTTTTTTTCTATTTTATCTATTCACGCACAGCCAAGAGTCTTAGCGGGCGCTTTGGTGGGGCGGATGATCTGAAAAAATTCCTCGAGTCACCTGCCAAGGAAGCCGACATACCGGAAGTCACCTTTGCCGATGTGGCAGGACAGGATAACGCCAAGCGTGAAATCACCGAGCTGGTGGAATTTCTTAAGCACCCGGAGCAGTACGGCAAGCTCGGCGCCGAGATGCCACGCGGTGTGCTGTTGATGGGCGCACCGGGGACGGGCAAGACCCTGTTGGCCAAGGCGCTGGCGGGTGAAGCGGGCGTGCCCTTTTTTTCTATCTCCGGCTCTGAGTTTATTGAAGTCTTTGTCGGTGTCGGTGCGTCCCGGGTACGTAACCTGTTTGATGCCGCCAAGAAAAATGCCCCCAGTATTATCTTTGTGGATGAACTGGACAGCGTGGGTCGCACCCGTGGTACCGGTCTGGGCGGTGGTCATGACGAACGCGAACAAACCCTGAACCAAATCCTGGCTGAACTGGATGGTTTCACCGGGCGTGAAAATGTCATCGTGCTGGCCGCGACCAATCGCCCGGATGTACTGGACCCTGCTTTATTACGTCCCGGTCGTTTTGATCGGCATGTCACGCTGGATCTTCCTGATCGCAAGGATCGCATCGCCCTACTTAAGGTACACACCCGCAACGTTCCCTTGGCCGATGATGTGGAACTGGACAAGATCGCGGCCGGCAGCCCGGGCTTCTCTGGAGCGGACATTAAAAACCTGGTCAACGAAGCGGCGATGTTGGCCGCCCGCTACAAACGTGAGAGAGTATTGATGCTGGATTTTGATGAAGCGCGTGACAAGCTGTTGCTCGGCACCGTGCGTACCCTGGCCATCCAGCCTGAGGAGCGACATCGACTGGCCGTGCATGAGGCCGGTCACACCATTGTCGCCTATTTTATCCCGCATGCCGACCCGTTGTATAAAGTCTCCATCATTCCCCGTGGACGTGCACTCGGTGGCACGCAACAAATACCCGAGGAAGAACGTCATACCCTGCCGGAAGAATATCTACGTGATCGGATCGCCGTGATCCTCGGTGGTCGCAGTGCAGAAAAGGAACTGCTCGATTCGGTCAGCTCCGGTGCGGATGATGATATTCGATCGGTCACCGCCCTCGCCCGCGCCATGGTGGCCCGCTGGGGTATGTCGCATGAAGTGGGTCCAGTGGATCTGCGCGAAAGTGAAGAACACCCTTTTCTCGGACGCGAAATCGCCCAACCCCGTCGTTATAGCGAACATTCTGCCCAAGCTGTAGATAAGGCGGTGCATGATCTGATTATTGAATCAGAACAAGTCGCATTGGAAATCATCAAGCAACATCGCACCCAACTGAATCGACTCATTACCAAATTGGAAGATAAAGAGACACTTTATCGTGAAGACATCGAAAAATGCATCGGACCTGACGCAGCAAAGAAAAAACAGCTAGAAAAGGTAAAATGAAAACGATGCAAGTTCAAAGCGGCTAGCGATTCGATAGTTCGAGGGAGATAAGGGGTTAGACTCGAATTTGTACAAAATTCGATTTTGCTTGTAACTCGGAAGTCAGTTCGACCCCTTTGTTCTTACCTATTTCCCCCGTCAAACAACTTACTGGTTTTATGCCGACTAACAATGTAGCTGTTCAAGCTTAACAGTAGAAATCTTCAGTTTTGAGGGTGGCTGATTCCTTATGATGTCGTTATGACATCTTCAACGTTTGCGCTAAGCCGCCGTTAAAACGCGGTTGCGTTTTAATGGCCGGTTCTTCAGAAGTTGGCTAGGCATCAATCAATCTCCCGTTATTCCATGCATCATAAAACTGAGATGCTCATTTCTTGAATATTCTTTTTTATAATGTTCAAGATTCACAATAATATCTTTACCATATTTAAAGTCCTTCCTTATTTCCCAAGTCGGAAAAATAAAATCGTTTCGCCAGGCCACATATCCTTCTTTGAAAATAACAATTTTAGGGTCATCAATGTTAAGTTTTTTAACTCCTGAAACTAAAAACTTTCCATCTTTGCCCGTTTCTACGTCAACGGTTTTATAATGTTTGTGATGGGATAAACCGGGCCACTCTTTTATCTCCGTCCACTGAACGACAACAATAGCTCCCTCAATAGGTTTGCCTGTTTCTGCATCGACAACAGTACCTGAAAAATTTTCAGCGTATTCTCCAATGCAGCTTGTTAGAAGAAAAACCAAGAATGCTACAAAAAAAGATATGTTTTTATTGATATGGGCCAATGACTTTACCTCCTAACGCGTAAATAAGCGGTGCGCCGCAGTGCATCCACTTCATTGAATAGTTAGCCAGAATTATTACTCAGGCATATTTTCTTATTTGCATCGCAGACTTCATGCTGACTGGGTTCGGATGGATAATTTCTACAAATGTCTGGCCTTGCTTCATATACACCACAAGAATAATTACCATTATTCACATTTAAGAAATAACAATCTCCGTTGTCTTTGAATTTTAGAAAATATTCTTCAACTGCTTTTCCTTTGGGGTTCGTAAATACATCAAAACGCAATCCTGTAAACTTTTCTAGCGCATTAATTTCAATTTGAGACAATTCTACAAAAGAATAATGTTTACAACACTCAGCACAGTTCTTACATATCTCATTTAATGTAATATTCTCCATAGCTTAATACATCCTGTATATGTTATGAATATATGTTTCGGCACCATTGTCTGTCGTCATGACGCCCTCCCAACTTCGTAGGGATCTTCTCTTCGGCTAATTATATTATTAAGTGGAAGCTATATAATAGTTTATCATTTTATGAGGCGGATTCAACTCTCAAGTGCAACAGTTGACTCCCCGAAGAATACCTCGTTAGGGGTTTGATAACCAAGACATTTCCTTGGTCGATTATTAAGTCGGTGCATGACGATCTGAATTTCCTTGTCGGTGACAGTTGTAAAGTCGCAGTGTTTAGGAAAATATTGGCGAATAAGACC
>DAOVJZ010000061.1 GCA_030632035.1 Granulosicoccaceae bacterium
ATTATGCCGCTTACCATGGCCATGGCCTATGGTTTGTTGTTTGCCACCTTGATTACGTTGATACTCACCCCTGCGTTATTGATCATTGGACATGATATTGCACATCTGTTTGGCCGCGGCAGCAAGCATGAACGTGGTCGCAGTCCTGCATAAAATAGCTATTAGTACAGGACCAGGGTTTCGTTACAACCCCACGAATGCACAAGAAAAAATCTAACAACACGCTATGGAGATGTACCCAATTTGTGCCAGACACATATGATTTCAGCCTGATTTACATAGGTTGTGACTGGGTATATAAATAGGCAAGCGATACAAGTTTTTGATTTTAAAAGCCCATCTAAATATATAATATGGATGGGGTGCAGGGGGTCGGAGGTTCGAATCCTCTCGCCCCGACCATTATATAATTAAATCATATTTATTGGTGTGATGTTTACAGGAGGGTTATACCTCAACATCATATTTTTGCATTCGTCGCCAGAGTGTTGAGCGATTTATGCCCAGTAATTTTTCGGCCGCCGCTTTATTACCATTTGAATGTTTTAGAGCAGAATATATTTCTTTTGCTTGCTGACTAGACTCTTCTTCTGCTTCTCCAGACAGTTGCTTATAACGTTGTAAGCTATAATCCTGTATGTCCTGCGGTAAACTTTCAGGCATGACATGTCCATCAATCGAACATATCAAACCATGTTCTACCGCATTTTCCAGTTCACGCACATTACCCGGCCAGGGATAGTTCATCATCATATTCAGGGCTTCGGGGTTGCATTTCATATTATCCGGGTAACCACGTGCAACCAGTTGTTTGCAAAAGTGGCGGCTCAATAATGGAATATCACCTGGTCGTTCATGTAAAGACGGAATGGTAATTGGAATAACGGCAAGACGGTAGAATAGATCGGCTCGGAATTTTCCATTATCGACCATATCACGAAGGTTCTGATTTGAGGCAGCGATAATACGTACATCAACCTGAACTGTTGTATCAGATCCCACCATTTCAAACTCCTGTTCCTGAATAGCGCGTAATAGTTTGGCCTGCAGGTGCATGGGTATTTCACTGACCTCATCCAGAAAGAGGGTGCCTTTATGTGCACTTTGAAAACGACCTTGTCGGCTGCTGATTGCACCGGTAAAAGCCCCTTTAACATGGCCAAACAATTCAGATTCAATCAGGGTTTCGGGGATGGCCGCACAGTTCACTTCAACAAAAGGTTCCTGTGCACGATTACTTAAAGCATGGATCATTCGTACCAGTTTGGTCTTGCCTGTACCGGATTCACCCTGTAATAAAACAAAAGCATTGGTGGGTGCAATTTGACGGAGACGTTGAATTATTTCCAGTAGCCTGGGATCCTGCGTGGTAAGTGTGGTGCCTACCGGGTTAAATACAGCCTCCATATGGCAACTATCTGTACGATCACGGATCAGCACCAGTCTCTTTTTGTTATTGGAATGGTCATTCGGGACAAGCCCGCTAAATATTTTCAGTAAGCGGTTGCCGTCTTTGTGCACCAGTTGCTGTTCAAAGCTGATGAAATCTCCCCCGGGTTTACCCGCAGCATCTACCTTGCCTGCATCAATAGCGGCACGTAAAACCGAGCGTGATAGATTAATAGTATTAATATCCGTGAATTTGTTAATAGGCTTGTTTTCATCAAGTCTCAATATGCGAATAAGGGCAGGATTATGAAAAAGGATATTGCCGCGAGTATCTGCAATCAGTATTCCTTCATCAATATTGGAAATTATTTTATTGAGCAGTGGCACATAATCAATATGATCAAACACTGTACTTCTCCCCGTTAGACTTTGTCCTGTTATTTTCCACCACTGTTGCATTTGTTGCAACGATGCATAATGCGTTGCAGTGTTGCCATTTATCTTTATGCACGTATTTTCAATAACTTACAGTTAAAACCTCAATCTATAAATGTTGCACTGCCGTTATATCTGAAAAGCAAAACCCCTGTAAAAACAAGAGCTTAATATCTGGCATAGCAATTGCAATTACTTAATCACAACAAAAGAAAATCAGGGGAGAAAGTAATGGATATGTTTAATGATGAGTGGATGTCTAAATTTCAGGCCGCCTGGAACAACGAACCTGAACTGGCGGGCGCACTCGAAAAGATCGGTTTCAACTCCACAATCGGCTATGGCTTTGATGGTGATTCTCAACCTGTTGGTGTTATCGAGGTTGAAAATGGCAAGGTCGTATCAGCCGGCAACTACAACGGGCAGACTCTGAGTTGGGATTTACGCGCATCATCAGACAGCTGGCAAAAATGGGCTAAAAAACCACCCGGCATGATGGGACTGGGAATGGCCTATACCTCCCGTAAATTAAAATTTCTGGTTGGAGACTATGGTGCCATGGTTAAGGATCCGCGCATGGCGGGGCCCTTTATCAAAAGTTTTTCTATCATGGGCAAAGTCTAAGACCTGTTCCATTCAGTTATTTCATTTCTGGAATTGATTTTCAGGAATAAATTCTCGAAGGATAAATTTGATATGTGTTTTTCATTGATAAAACAGCAACGGTTCAATAAATCTGTCATGCAGAAACAGGGTAAGCGTATGACGATAATGACAGTTTTCATTGCTCTTTCAATGGGAGCCAATAATGTAACGTTGGCTGACTATTACCCCAATGCACCACAGCAAAACAATAAAAATTCAGCGATATATTATCCTCCTGCTGTTACTGGTGCTAATGCTAATGGCAATATGTCCGGAAACACATCTGTTGTGCCAGTCAGTATGGCGCGTACCGGTGCACATGTTGTCTTAGGTGGTACGGTTGTTTCTTTAAGGGAAGTGACGCTGACAGCACAAATACCCGGGCGTATTGAATATATCGCAGGAACGGAAGGTGACTGGTTTAACAAAGGTGAACTTCTGGTTGCTGTTGATGATGATGATGTAGTGGCACAACGTCGTCAGGCGATGGCACAACTTTATGGTAACGCTTCTTCATTGCGTAATGCCCGCGTGCAATATACCCGTGAGTTCTGGGCTCCTCAGGCATTACAACGACAAAATCAAACAGCACCCAGCATGGGTTTTTTCCCCTCAATGTTTGAACGTTTTTTTGGTGGCGGTAACGGATATAACAATGGCATGTCAGGTTATCAAACTAATCCGTGGGTGATTCGTGACGTTGATCTGTATTCACAAGGTACACATGTCAGTAGAGCACGAAGTCAGGTATACGGTGCCCGTTCACGTATTGAAGAAATTGATGCGCACTTGCGTGATGCCCGTTCTACCACACCCTTTGATGGTGTGATTGTAAAAAAACTGGCTGAAGTAGGTGATACCGTTCAGCCAGGACAGCCCTTGCTGAAGTTTGCAGATACTCATTATTTGCAATTAAAAGTGGATGTGCCTGCACGGCTGGTCTCTGCACTTAATAAAGGCATGGTTGTTCCGGCAAAGCTGGATGTAGGGAATACCTATATAGAAGTTCGTGTTGCACAAATCTATCCGACGGCTGACAGCCAACGTCATACTGTGACAGTGAAGTTTGATTTGCCATCCGGTGTAGCGGGAGGACCCGGTATGTATGCCGAAGTCATGATCCCGGATACCAACACACCGATAAAAGATTTGCCCGTTATTCCACGTACCTCCGTTGTGTGGCGTGGAAGTCTGCCCGCTGTATTTGTTCTTAATGGAAATAGTCAGGCAGAACTCAGGCTGATTCGTTTAGGGGATCAGGTTGATCGTCATAATGTTTCTGTTCTATCCGGGATTAAACCGGGTGAGCAGATTTTTGCCTATCCTCCACCAGGTATTAAATCAGGCTGGTCTCCAGCAACAGCCAATAATTAATACCGACAACTGAATCTAATGCGATTATTTTATAGACGTTGAAGTACCTGAAAATGACAAACGAAAATAAACAGAAAGAAGTATCAGGGGAAGAAGAATTCCAACTCAATACTGATGATCTTGGAATTGCGGGGCGTATCGCCCGGCAATTTATTAATTCACCGGTAACACCATTGTTAATGATGGCCTTTCTGGGTCTTGGTATTCTGGGACTGATCTTTACACCCCGTCAGGAAGATCCACAAATATCGGTACCTATGGTGGATATCTTTATCCAGTACCCGGGTGCTTCACCTGATCAGGTTGCTAATCTGGCAATCAATCCACTGGAACGCATGATCAGTGAGATACCAGGATTACGTCATGTTTATTCTGCCAGTGCGCGGGGGCAGGGGATGGTTACCGCACGTTTTAAGGTAGGTGAAGACTTTGGTGCATCCATTGTTAAAGTGCATGACAAGCTGCAATCTAATCTGGATAAAATTCCGCCCGGTGTTTCCATGCCGCTGGTTAAGCCGGTTGGCACTGACGATGTTCCGGTTGTTACCGTTACCCTCTGGTCTGAAGACGAGGGACTGGATGATGCCATGTTGCGCACCCTGTCACTGGATGTGTTGCAACGTCTTGAAGAAGTTCCGAATACAGGCAGAGGATTTGTTGTTGGTGGTCGCTCGGAACAAATCCGCGTTGAAGTTTCCCCCGAACGTTTGAGTGGCTTTGGTATTAGTGTGCAACAGGTTGCCGATACCATACGTACAGCCAACTCGGAACAATCAGCCGGTAATGTAGAAGGCAACAATAATACCTTCAATGTTTATACCGGAGCCTTTTTGCGCACGGCACAGGATATTTCAAATCTGGTGGTGGCTATTCGCGACGATGCACCTGTTTATGTGCGTGATGTTGCCTGGGTTTATCAGGCTCCAGAAGAAACCAGCAAGATGGTGACATTCTCAACTGGCCCTGCTCATGATGGAACAACGCCTGAGGCAGTTGATGCGCCGGCAGTTACCATTGCGGTGGCAAAAAAGATTGGCTCTAATGGGGTGACAGTTGCAAATCAGCTTATTGAAAAGCTGGAGGCGCTAAAAGGACACCTTATCCCTGACAATGTTCAGGTAAGCATTACCCGTAACTATGGAAAAACAGCAAACGATAAAGTAAATGAACTTCTGACAGCGTTGTTTGAAGCGACTATTGCCGTTAGTTTTCTGTGTTTAATTGGGCTGGGCTTACGTGCGGCTTCGGTTGTTATCATTATTATTCCAATTGTTATTTTGATGACTGTCTGGTCAGCCTGGTTTCTGGATTACACCATTGATCGTGTAAGTCTGTTTGCACTGGTATTCACGATTGGCATTCTGGTCGATGATGCAACTGTGGTGGTGGAAAATATATTCCGGCGATGGCTTAAGGTCGGAAACACCTCAACTAATATCGCTATCGATGCGGTACGTGAAGTCGGTAATCCTACTATTCTTGCCACGCTTACTATTATATCTGCACTGTTAGCGATGGGTTTTATTAGTGGCCTAATGGGTCCTTATATGCGGCCCATTCCGGTATTGGGATCAGCAGCAATGTTTTTATCGTTAATAGCTGCCTTTACCTTTGTTCCCTGGCTTGCTATGCGTGTACGGCCACAATTATCCGCACTGGAGAAAGCAGCAAAACGTGAGAAAAAAGTTACTGAATGGATTGGTAAATATTACAACCCATGTATGGTGCCTTTGTGTTCAAACCATAAATTAGGGGTTGGCTTTTTATCTTTTCTGATCGCCGCAACTTTTCTTGCCTGCTCATTGTTTTATACTCAGGCCGTAACAGTAAAGATGCTGCCGTTTGATAATAAACCGGAATTCAATGTCGTTATTAATATGCCAGATGGTACGGCTATGCCAGTTACGGCCAATGTTGTTACACAGTTGTCCAACAAGCTACGTGAACTACCTGAAGTTACTGCAATTCAAACCTATGTAGGAACGGCCTCGCCATTTAATTTTAATGGAATGGTTCGGCATTATTATTTACGTCAACAACCATGGGAAGCAGACATCCAGGTCATGTTACTGGATAAGGATGAACGTGAACGAGCCAGTCATGAGATTGCCGTTGCTGCACGTGCATTGTTAAAACCTATTGCCGATAAAATGGGTGCGCGTATCCAGCTTATCGAAATGCCACCAGGGCCACCGGTGTTACAGACTGTCGTCACTGAAATTTATGGCCCGGATGCAGAAACTCGTAGACAGGTTGCCAGTGACATGACCCGTATTTTCGAAGAAGCTGAAGGTGTTGTTGATGTCGATAACTATATGGCGGCATCACATGAATACTGGCGTTTCGAAGTCGATACTGAAAAAGCTGTGCGTCGAGGTGTTTCAGTTGATGCCATTAACCAGAACCTGTCGATGGTGATGGGCGGTTACAAGCTCGGTGATGTTAAAAAAGGTGTGGTACTTGAGCCCACCTATATCGTTATTCAGGCACCGCTTGGTAGTCGTTCGCAAATCAACCGGCTGGGTAATCTGCCAATTATGGGCATGGATGGAGAAAGTATTCCGCTGGCTGAATTAGGTCGTTTTGTGAAAGCACAAGAAGAACCCATTATTTATCACAAGGATCTGCGTGGTGTGGAATATGTTACCGGTGAAATGGAAGGACGTCTTGGAGCGCCTATCTACGGCATGTTCAATATTGAAGATTTGCTGGAAAATTACATAACACCGGATGGTGTCACCATGACCGGGATGCCTATGGGATTAATCGGGCCACCTGATGATAGTCATCAAAGTGGCTTTGAATGGACAGGCGAGTGGACGGTAACGTACGAAACCTTCCGTGATATGGGCGGGGCATTCATGGCTGCGATGTTGCTTATCTACGGTCTGATCGTATGGGAGTTCAAAAACTTTCTACTTGGTGGCCTGATTATGGCTCCGATACCGCTTACCCTGATCGGTATTGTTCCTGGACACTGGGTTACATCTTCGGAGTTTACCGCAACCTCGATGATTGGTTTTATCGCACTGGCAGGTATTATTGTTCGTAACTCTATTTTGCTGGTTGAGTTTGTTCGCACTGAAGTAATAAATGGCACACCGATCCGTGATGCGGTGATTGCTGCCGGTAAGGTGCGTATGCGTCCTATTCTGATTACCGCACTTACTTTGATGGCCGGTGCCTACATGATCCTTGATGATCTTATTTTCAGAGGGATGGCGGTCAGTTTGATGTTTGGTGCCGGTGTTGCAACAGTACTGACACTGGTTGTTATTCCGCTTGGTTGTATTAGTGTGCGCAAACAATTTTACATCATGGCCGGAATGAATGAAGAGCAAATTGCCGCGCTTAATAATGAACAAATGAATGTTTGCAATGAACAAATTAATGTTTGTCAGGCGAAAGTAAAAGATAATCTTCCCACATTGCCTTTGTGGATGCGAATATGGACACAGGTCATTAGTGCAGTTACCTGGGTTTATTACATATTGCGCATGTTTGTGATGATGGCTCGAATGGCCATTGATAATTTGCTTAAACGTTTCCGCAGTGATGATGACAAGCCAACTCCACCAGATGGCTCTGGTTCATATGACGGGGGACCATCTTCCGGCGGTGGATCTCCTTCAAGCGCTCCAGATACACCCCCTTCTTCTAGTGGAGGTAATACAACGGCACCTGTGAGCAGCGCTACTGCAATCGACGCAAATATAATAGAAGATAAAATCGCATCGAATAACACAGATATTTCATCTGTTGTTGAACCAGTTGTTATTCCTGTTATTGGCGAGAATGACAAGACGACAATACCGAAGAAGAAAACAACCAGAAAAAAATCAGCACAGAAAAAAATCACTATAGATAAAACAAAAAGGAAAGTCGCAACAAGGAAAAAATCCACAACCAAAAAACATCGGGGTATACGTTTAAACTCCGGTCTTGATACTGAATAACAACAGACATGAACAAAGGCAATGCTATGAAAACTAAAACACTAAAATCATTATTGATGACATCTGTTTTTACCGCCATTGGAATGACAACAGTTGTTGCTGTGGAAAATGAAAAGATGGCAGAACAAAATATTTTGCCTCCCCCTGGTCCTTATCAGTCATTACCAGAACAAACAAATGCGTGGAAACAAAATGGCTTAAGAATGCCTATGTCGATGATGGAACGCTCTTCGATCAATCAACCACCACGCACATTTAATATGCCAGCCAGACGAGGCTATCCACAACAACAAGCCAATGTTAGACCTGAATGGAGAGCACAACCACCGGTTCCTCTGCAAAGGCGTTATATGCCACCACCACGGCCAGAGTGGGCACAACGGCCGCCGCAAATGCGAAACATGAATCCACCTGCGCCACCAGGATGGGTACAACAACAACGGGATCAATATACACAGCAATGGCAGAATCCACCTGCGATACCTGAGTGGGTACAG
>DAOVJZ010000246.1 GCA_030632035.1 Granulosicoccaceae bacterium
GTCTGGATCCAATAAAAGACGCACACTTGAATATTCGCGTTGTGATTAGAGTACCCGCTACCAAACCAACAGCCGAGACTCTCATCCTGCAGGCGTTATACCCCGTATCTGAACACCTTGGCACCCTAGCCGACAATGTACAAAAGGCTTATGCACAATACGCCGAACTATCTTACCTACGAAAACCACTTATATATAGTTTTACACTGATCCTGTCATTAACCCTGTTGCTGGGTATTTTGACTGCGGTACTTTCGGCTATTTTTGTATCTCAACGTCTGGTATCACCTATTCAACAACTGGCCGAGGGTACACGTGCTGTAGCCGATGGTGACTACGGCAAACGTATTCCATTACCTAGCACTGACGAGATGGGGCTGTTAATTTTTTCATTCAACCAGATGACCCATCGTATTTCTCAGGCACGTGATACAGAGATAGAAAGTAAACAGTTGGTTGAAAATCAGCGTGCCTTTTTTGAGGGCGTGCTCTCAAAATTATCATCCGGTGTTTTTACTATTAATGCCAAACAACAGTTACAAACAGCTAATCCGGCTGCGGGTCAGATCCTTGGTATTGATATGGACAAATTTATGGGCAAGGGAATAGAACACATCAGTAAACAAAACCCATATCTTGAAACTTTTATTGACCTCATAAAAGATCGTCTCGCTAATTCAGAAAAAGACTGGCGCGAAGAAGTTCATCTGTTTGGAAACGAAGGACGCCAGGTTGTAATGTGTCGTGGTGCTCAACTATCCAATGATGAAGACAGTGGTCAGGTTATTGTTTTTGATGATGTAACTGTCATGATGCAGGCACAAAGTGACAAGGCCTGGAGTGAAGTAGCGCGCAGACTGGCACATGAAATTAAAAACCCTCTAACGCCAATACAGCTATCGGCTGAACGCCTGCGGCATAAGTACCTGGATAAAATGTCTCCAGATGATGCTGAAGTCATGGATCGTGCAACACATACCATTGTCCAGCAAGTCGATGTCATGAAAAAAATGGTTAAGGCATTTTCCGAATATGCACGCAGTCCATTAATTCGTTTAACTCCGGTTGATCTACCGCGACTCATTAATGAAGTGCTGGAGTTATACCGTAATAACACCAATAATACGGTAGTTAAACTGGAGCTGGAATCTGAAACAGTCAATATTGAAGCCGATGCCGGGCGCTTGCGACAACTGATGCATAACTTGCTAAAAAATGCGATGGAAGCCTCTGTTGAAAAAGAACATCCAATTGTCAAAATAAGCTCTCGTCATGTTGATAAAAACAATGAACACTTTGTTGAACTGCGTGTAATGGATAACGGACCCGGGATACCGGAGGATATTCTTCCCAATGTCTTTGAACCCTATGTCACTACCAAAACCAAAGGCACGGGTCTGGGTCTGGCAATTGTTAAAAAGATTGTGGAAGAACATAATGGTATTTTATGGGCAGAAAACAATAAAGAGGGAGGTGCCTGTATTGTGATTCGTTTCCCGGTACATGAAATAAAACATCCAGTACTTCATGCCGAACAAAAAACCAGGAGTAAGGTATGAACCCTGCCCACATACTGGTTGTAGATGATGAACCGGATATCCGCACTCTGATAAAAGATATTCTGGAAGATGAAGGCTATGACATCACTACAGCGTCAGATGCAAAAAGTGCACGCAATGCACGCCGCCAGCGCCGTCCCGACCTGATCCTGCTGGATATATGGATGCCCGATGTTGATGGCATCTCCTTATTAAAAGAATGGGCAGAAGAAGAAGAAGATACTCTCATGCCAGTCATTATGATTTCCGGTCATGGCACGATTGAAACCGCTATTGAAGCTACCCGATTAGGTGCCTGGGATTATCTGGAAAAACCACTGTCACTTTCAAAACTGGTACTCACTGTTGAAAGGGCACTGGAAACAGACAAGCTGCAAAAAGAAAATATTGGCCTGTTACGTCGCATCCAGCCTGTGACTGAACCTATTGGTAAAAGTAAAACCATGCAAGACCTGCGTGAACAAATTACCAAGGTTGCCCATCACGATACCTGTGTATTAATTACCGGTGAGGCAGGAAGTGGAAAACGGGTTGCGGCAAATTACCTGCATAATAACAGCACACGTAAAGATGGCCCCTATGTGGAGATCAGTGTTGCTACTATTGCACGTGAAAACTCGGCGATGGAGCTATTCGGTTATGAAAAAGATGACAAGATCCATTTTGGCCGTCTGGAACAGGCCAATAGCGGTACTTTGTTTCTTGATGAAATCAGTGATATGGACATTGAGACTCAGGCAAAGCTATTAGGTGCATTGGAAAATAAAACCTTTATGCGCGTTGGCGGTAATACACCTGTCGAAGTCAACGTACGTATTGTCGCTGCCACACACAAAAATCTGGAGAAAGAAGTAAAGGCCGGTCATTTTCGTGATGATCTGTATTACAAGCTCAATGTAGTGCCTATTCACATCGCACCACTACGTGAGCATGTACAGGATATTCCCGAATTCATCAATTATTACGTTGCCTTATATGTCGATCGCGATAACCTGCCCTATCGCAGTTTCTCCGTTGCTGCCCAGAATCGACTACGCAACTATCGCTGGCCGGGCAATGTGCGTGAACTGGAGAACCTTGTCCAGCGACTGCTGATTCTGGGGATAGAAGAAGAAATTAGTCAGGAAGAGGTTGAATTTGCTCTGGGCCAATCTTATGAAATTACA